>CAZDNN010000282.1:0-8297 GCA_964506385.1 uncultured Planctomycetota bacterium | reverse complement strand
GCGGCACCGAGCTGCCCATGCACGACCCGCGCCTGTGCCCGGGCCTCGCCACCAGCTACAAGCTCGATGCCACGCCAGGCCGCCACACACAGTTCAGCGCCTGGGCCGCCGAGGCTGGCTTCCCGCAGCCCGGCCTCGAGGACCGCTTCGGCGGCTGGACGCCCGAGCAGAAGTACGACTACACAGGCAAGGCGAAAGCCCACCGTGTGCTCTCCGCGATGATGCACGTCGTGAACGCCGACGGCTGCTGCATGTTCGGCTCCGTGTGCATCCCTGCCCAGGCGCAGGTGGACTTCCTGAACGGGGCGATGGGCGTCGGCTACACCATGGACGACGTGCTGGCCATCGGCGACCGCATCGCGAACCTCCGCGTGGCGTTCAACATCCGCGAGGGCCTCAGGAACGCCGACCTGCCTGTCCCGCCGCGCGTCCTCGGCAACCCGCCGCTGCCGGCTGGCGAGACGAAGGGGGTGACCGTCGATCTCGCCGTCCAGCAGGCCGAATACTACGCAGAGATGGGCTGGAGCCCTGACGGCGTGCCCAGCCGCGAGGCCCTCGAGGCCCTCGGCCTCGACTTCTGTGCCGACGACCTCCACGGCTGACCAGGCGGCGCAATGCGAGACGCGACACGGGGCACACCCTGAGGTGTGCCCCGACGCTTTTCAGGCTGCGCTTGAGCGCGAACCCCGCAGCCGATATGATGGGTCGTGCAGAACGAGCCCTGACGTCGAGAAGGCAGCCCCATGATTCCGTTCGAGCAAGCAGTCAGTACAGTCTTGGACAACATTCAGAGGCTTGAGTCCGCTTCCGTGCCACTGCACGACGCCGTCGGCATGGTGCTGGCCGAGGACGCGGCGTCGGACGTCGATATGCCGCCGTTCGACAAGTCGGCGATGGACGGCTTCGCCGTGGTGGCCGCCGACCTGGCCGACGCGCCGCGTGCGCTGCGAGTGATCGAGGATATCCCTGCGGGCACGGTCCCGAGCAAGGTGGTGCACCCTGGCCAGTGCGCACGCATCATGACCGGGGCGCCTGTGCCCGAGGGCGCCGACACGGTCGTGATGGTCGAAGACACCGAGCCAGGGCCGGCCGACGACGAGGTCACGCTCCTCCAGCCGACCGCGAAGGGCCTGAACATCTGCTGGCAGGGCGAGGATGTGAAGGCGAGCGACGTGGTCCTCCCCGCGGGCCACGCCATCCGGGCGGCGGAGGTCGCGGTGCTGGCGGCCTGTGGGATGGCCCATGTGCAGGTCTATCGCAAGCCCACGGTCGCCGTCCTGTCCACGGGCGATGAGGTCGTGCCCATCGACGAGACGCCTGAGCCGGGGCAGATCCGCGACGCGAACTCGCACTATGTCGCAGCCCGTCTGGCTCGGCTGGGCATCGAGGCCGTCCCGCTGGGCATTGCGCCGGACGAGCCCGAGGCGCTGAAGGCGGCGCTCGCGAAGGGCATGGACTGCGACGTGCTGGCCGTCTCCGGCGGCGTGTCGATGGGCGATTACGACCTCGTCCCCGGGCTGCTCCGCGAGCTGGGCACGGAGGTGTTCTTCGAGAAGGTCGCCATGCAGCCGGGCAAGCCGACCGTCTTTGGCCGCAGGGGGAAGACGGCCGTCTTCGGGCTCCCCGGCAATCCCGTCTCCGTGCTCGTCGCGTGCGAGCTGTTCCTCGTGCCTGCGGTCCGCACGATGATGGGCTTTGCCGACGTGCATCCGCCGCGCCGCCATGCCGCCCTCCTCGAGCGGGCGGCGCACAAGCCCGGCCGCGTCGCCCACAAGCCCGGCGTCCTCGAGGATACGGGCGAGGGCTGGACGGTCCATCCCCTGAGCTACCACGGCTCGGCGCACATCCACGCCCTGAGCCGGGCCAACTGCCTGATCGTCCTCCCTCTCGACGTCGCGGTGGTCGAGCCGCCGGCCGTGGTCGAGGTCATTGAGCTGAGAGTGTGAGAAATGGCGCGTCCGCCGCTTAGCTACCTTCGGATCTCAGTGACCTCGCGCTGCAACCTGCGGTGCGTGCACTGCCAGCCTGCGTGCGGGGATGCCGGCCAGGAGGTGCTGACGAAGGACGAGATCGTCCGCTTCGTGCGGCTCGCGGTCGAATGCGGCATCGACAAGGTGCGAGTCACGGGGGGCGAGCCGCTCATCCGCGCGGACATTGTCGAGATGGTGCGCGAGCTGGCGGCCATCCCCGGCCTCAAGCATCTGGGCCTGACGACCAACGGCTGCCTCCTGCCCGAGAAGGCGGCGGCGCTGCGCGAGGCGGGCCTGCGGCGCATCAACATCGGCCTCTCCGCCCTCGCCCCCGCCGTCTACGACAGGATGACGCGGAGTGCGCACAGCTCGCGAGCGATGGCGGGCCTCCAGGCCGCGCTCGACGCGGGCTTCGAGCCCGTGAAAGTCAATGTGGTGGTGATGCGGGGCGTCAATGACGGCGAGCTGCCCGCCCTCGCACGCCTGTCGCGCGACGCCCGCATCGAGGTCCGCTTCATCGAGTACATGCCCTTCGGCGCCGACCTGTCGGCGCGGGAGCGCCACTTCATGTCCGCCGAGGAGGTCCTCGACCGCCTGGGCGAGCTGGGCGAGATCGAGCGGCTGCCCGAGACGCGCGGGCCGGCCTCTGCCGCGCGCTACCGCATCCGCGGCTACGGGGGCGCCATCGGGATCATCGCGCCCCACTCCGAGCCCTTCTGCGGCGCCTGCAACCGCGTCCGCCTGACGGCCGACGGCAAGCTCCGCGCCTGCCTCATCGACGGCGGCGAGCAGGATGTCCTGCCCCTCATCCGCGCCGGTCTCGACCGCCCGGCCATGGCCCGCCTGCTGGCAGAGGCCGCCGCCGCGAAGCCCGAGGTCCACAGCAGCGTCTTCTGCGGCGACATGCGTCGCATTGGCGGGTAGTCGCGGACCGCTACCCGGTTGGCCGTGTGGCGACGGCGATGGCGCGCCGGGCGGCTGGGTCGAGGGGCACCACGGGCGGCGGACCGCCCCAGAAGACGACCTCCGTGAAGCCCGCAGCGACGAGGAGGCCGCGGAGCTCGTCGGTCGTGTAGATCCTCATTTCGAGACGATAGCTCCGCTCCTCCGTGCCCCGGCGGTACGTCCAGACGGCGCGGTAGTCGCCCGTCTCCGCGTCGAAGCTGCTCGTCTGGAGGATGCGGGCACCGCAGCGGACCAGCTCGATCCGCGGGCGGTGGTTGACCGCGAGCCAGTCGCGGTGGATGACGTCCACGAGCATGCGGCCGCCGGGGCGCAAGGCGTCGTGCACGGCGCGGCAGAACCGCAGGTTGCCGTCATCCGAGAAGTAGCCGAAGCTCCCCGACCAGTTGAGCGCCCCGTCGAAGCCGTTGCGGAATGGCAGCCGCCGCATGTCGCACCGCACGAAGCACACGTCGAGCCCGTCGTCGTCGGCCTGGCCGCGCGCCTGCCGCAGGTAGGGAGCGCTGAGGTCGGCCCCGGTCATCCGCAGGCCCAGCCGGGCGAGTGGCAGTGTCATCCGCCCGACGCCGCAGGGCACGTCGAGGACGGCATCGCCCTCGCCAACGCCGAGCAGGTCCGCAATCGCGCGTGCGTGGAACTCCGCGACCTCCGGCGAGGCGGGCTGCCCGAACACGTCGCTCCACAGCTCATCGAAGAAGGTCTCGAACCACGCCGCCATCGCCCCTCTCCTGTTCGGTCACGCCGGTGCGCAGGCCGCCTTGCGCCGCCTGGGGGTGGGGCAGGGGATGCCTGCTGTCTGGAGGCGGTCCCACTCGCGCGCGAGGAGCGCGTAGACGAGGGAATCCCGCCAGCAGCCCTTGATCATGCGGTGCTCGCGCAGGCAGCCCTCGGGGAGCATGCCTGCCTTCTCCATCACCCGCGCCGACGCGCCGTTGGCCGCGTCGCAGGTGGCGAAGATGCGGTGGAGGCCGAGCTGCTCGAAGCCGAGCGCGAGGAGCGCCTGAGCCGCTTCGGTGGCGTAGCCGTGGCCCCAGGCCTCGCGGCGCAGGCAGTAGCCGATCCTGCCTTCCTGGTGCTCGCCGCTGCCGACGACGAGGCCGCACGCACCGATCAGCCGGCCCTCCGCACGGAGGACGATGGCGAGGTCGTAGTGTGTCCTGGGCCTCTCCGCTTGACGGGCTATGGCCTTTGCGACGAACGCCTTCGTCTCGCCCACCGTGTTGGGCCCCCACGCCATGAAGCGAACGACGTGGTAGTCGCTGGCATAGGCGTGCACGGCCTCCCAGTCGGTCTCGACGAACTCGCGGAGCACCAGGCGCTCCGTCCGCAGCGACACGGTGGCGTCCATCGCGGTGTCCTCCATCTCCTTCTTCCGCGCCACGGGGCCAAAAAGAAAACCCGCTGCCTGTCTCGGGCAGCGGGTCACGATTCTCAGTCTCAGCGAGGTCGCCTACCCACTGCCCGTTTCTGGGCGCATGGTGCCGCAATAGGTCGCCCTGTCGGCGACCGTGCGGCTCTTGCGCTTCGTAAACAGCAGGTGGGCAGGGCTCACCGCAACGGCCTCCAAACGTCTACACACTTATACCCGGCGGCGGCCGGTTTGTCAAGGGGGATTCCGCAATCCCGGATCACGAGCCTGTCGTGACATGATGCGAGCACATCCTGGCATGGCAGCGGGCGCCTGGCGGCGTCACCTCTTCCGGTCGAAGCGGGGCAGGGCGTCGAAGCTCATCGTGCCCGTCTTCGTGGCGAGCGACTGGAAGGAGCCTTGTGTGAGGGGCGCGTGCTTGCGCATGTGGGCTTCGAGGCGCGCGGCAAGGTCGCGGGCGACGTCGGGGTGGTCGCCGACGACATTGGTGAGCTCCTGCGGGTCCGCCGCGAGGTCGTAGAGCTCGATGCGGGGCGGGCGGCCCTTCGGCAGCGCCGTCCACGGGCACACGTAGTTCCACTTCCTCGTGCGGATGCAGGCGTAGGGGCCGAAGGCGGAGACTGCGTACTGGCGGCCGCGGGCCTTGCCCTCGACCATGGGCCAGACGCTGCGGCCGAGCACGCGCCTGGGCACGGGCAGGCCCATGAGGCCGAGGCACGTCGGCATGATGTCCTGGTGCTGCACAAAGCCGCTGACCCGCTGGCCTGCGCCCTTGCCCCTGGGGTGGCGGATGAAGAGCGGGAGGCGGGTGCACTGGTTGCGGAGGCGGTCCTGCCCCTTGTGGATCTCGCCCTGCTCGCCCATCATGCAGCCGTGGTCGGAGGTGAAGACGACGAGGGTGTCCTTCGCGTGGCCCGTCTCCTCCAGCGTCTCGAGCAGATGGCCGACCCAGCGATCGACGAGGGAGCATTCGGCGGCGTAGGCCGTCTGGGTGTTCTTCACCTGCCGCGCGGTCATGTGGCTGACGTGGCCGGGCGGGATGAGGGCGTCGCAGGCATCGTCGGCGGTGAACTTGGGGTCGTACCTGCGGGCGTACTTGACCGGCGGGTCCCACGGCTCGTGGGGGTCGAAGCACTCGACGTGCATGTAGAAGGGATTCGGCAGGGTGTAGCCGCGGAGCCAGTCGGCCGCCTTGCGCATCGTCTGGGCGACGATCGTGTCCTTCTCCGACCGCCAGGAAGAGCGGTTGACCAAGTGCTGGATGACCCAGGCTCGGGGATGGAGCTTGCGTCCGTGGGCGGCGCGGCGAAGCTGCTTGCGGACGCGCTTGGCATCGAGCATGGCGTAGGGATCGCCCTCCTGGCCGCGGATCCAGTACCAGTAGTCGAAGCCGCGATGGAAGTTCTTCCCAGGCTTCATCATGTGATAGACGTCGTTGAAGAGGGCGGACATGTAGTCGTGCTGGCGGAGGTGCTCGGAGAGGGTGACGTCCTCGTCGAAGAGCGGGTGCCAGCCGTGGAGCTGCACCCCGTCGCTGAGCTGGGGGCGGTAGGCGAAGGGCACGATGTTGCGGCCGGTGAAGAGCACCCGGCGCGCGGGGATGGTGGGGAGGCCCTCGGCGTAGGCGTCGTCGAACACGACGCTCTCGGACGCGAGCTTGTCGAGGTAGGGCGTCTCGATCCACTCGTTGCCATAGGCCCCGATGTAGTCCCATCGGAAGGTATCGGACACGATGATCAGCAGATTCATGCTTCCTCCTTCTCTATGATGCGGTGTGTGGGCCCGCCTCGACGGTGAGGGTCATGAAGCCCACCTGGATCCTCCAGGGCCGCAGGCCGCCTTCCCGCAGGATGTCTCGCACCTCGTGCGCCGTGTAGGCCGTCTTGAAGACGCCGTCGAGCCAGCCCAGCCAGCAGCGGCGGATGTTGCGCAGCAGCAGCGTGCCGGTCGGCTCAAGCACCCGCTCGATCTCGCTGACCATGGCGACCGGGTCTGGCACACAGTGCAGTATGTCCTGGCTGACGACGGCGTGGAAGTGGTCGTCGTCGAAGGGCATGGCCTGGCAGTCGCCTTCGACGAAGGACACGCGGTCGGCCAGGCCGCGGTCGCCGGCCTGCTGGCGCGCGAGGTCGAGGATCAGGCCGGAGAGATCCAGGCCGACGACCTCCATCTGAGGGAGGGCCTCGGCGAGCGCGATGGCCGTGTCGCCCGAGCCGGCTCCCGCGTCGAGCACGCGGCCCTCCCGGACCCCGAGATCCGCCAGCCTCTGTGCGAACGACTCGCCGACCTTGCGCGACCTTGCACCGTGGTGCTTGGCGTACTTCCGAACGCCCTCGCGGTCATCGAAGAGGGCTCCGTATCGCGTCTCGCCGAAGGGCGTCCGCTCCATTCCCGGTGCTCCGTCACTGCTGAGCTAGCGACAGCATATGAAAGCAGACCCTCACCGCCTCGTCAACCGGCACTCGCCGGCGCGCTCCACAGAAGCCCCCGTCCTCTGAGCATGCCGACGCGTCCGCGCCCTTGGAGTAGGGTGATGGAATGCCCTCCCGCTTGACGGGCCGGGCCACACAGGGCGTGATGCCATCGTGGCTGGAGCCACGATATGGCCGAAAAGCTGAAAGTGTGGTACGACGTCGAAGGGGACTACCTCGAAGTCCAGTTCCGCGCCGCCCCAGGCCACATGCGCGAGACTGCCCACGACGCGGTCATGGAGCGCGTGGACGAGCAGGGCCACATCCTCGGCTTCAGCATCCTCGGCGTCAGGCGCTTCCGCAAGGAATCCCCCCTCGAAGCCGAACTCACCACCGACCGCTGAGGGCCGCGCGCGGGAGGGATCGAAGAGCGAGATATGATGTCCCGACACTTCGTGCACGCTCTCAGGGTTCCTGTCGTTGCCCAATGGCCCTGAACGGAGGTGGAGGATGGCTGCCCGTCGCTCCGAACGTTACGAAGCCCCGGAGCTGGAAGTCAAGCAATTCACCCTTTCGGAGATAGACAAGGCGATCGAGAAGCTCGGTCGCAGGGTAGAGGAGGTTCGCGGTCTCGACCCCAGGACGATCCGCTATGACGATGCCAGGGTGGACACAGCGGAGTCCAACATACGCGAAGCCATACGCGAAGTCTTCGGGTCACGTTCGCCGGAGTTCCATGAGCACCAGTTCCATCAGATATCCCACGGCGCCATGTACGTAGGGATGAGTGAGCAGGAACTGCAGGCGAACTTCGCTGCCGGCATCCCGCAGACGATCACAATGCTACAGGGCCTGATAGCGCGACTGGACGAAAAGAGGGCGGACGCGCTCCCGGATACACCTGCTGCCACTTCGCCGCGCTCTGTGCCTGGGAGTACCCATCGGATCTTCGTCGTGCACGGCAGGGATGAAGCGACGAAGCACGCCGTCGCTCGCTTCCTCGAGAAGGTTGGTTTGCAGCCCATCATACTTCACGAACAGCCCAACCGGGGGCGCACCCTGATCGAGAAGTTCGAACAGAACTCAGACGTTGGCTTCGCTGTTGTGCTCCTGACTCCAGACGATCAAGGGCATCTGGCTGCCCACCCCGAGCAAGAGACGCCGCGGGCCCGCCAGAATGTGATATTGGAGCTCGGGTATTTCATAGGTCGCTTGGGACGTGCACGAGTCTGCGCGCTCCACAAAGGCGGGGTTGAACTTCCCTCGGACCTCCATGGCATAGTGTACGTTTCATTGGAGGGTCCCCAGAACTGGCAGATCCTTCTTGCTAAGGAGATTAAGGCCGCCGGCATGGCCGTCGACCTCAATCGCGTTATTTGAGGCCAACGGCGGGAAAGGGGTTCAGGACGACGGGGGCGCAAGAGGGAATCGGCGACGACGAGCACGAGAAGGGCGAGGAACGGACGTTGGGGGACATCATACGCAATTGCTGGCTTGAGGCGGCGGGCCGAGGCGCTATCGTCAGCGCGTGGCTAGCAGCCCGTGGCAGAAGTCCGTTCGGACTGCGTGCGGGTCTTCGGGCCG
>CAZDNN010000281.1:1636-8329 GCA_964506385.1 uncultured Planctomycetota bacterium | reverse complement strand
GGACCAGCGTCCCCCCCTCGGGGTCGATGGGGAAGTTGGCGAACGCGGCTCGCCGGCGGCCGGCCGGCCCAATGCTGGGGGCGGCGGCGCCGTCGGCGAAGAAGGCGATGACCTCCTCGGCGCGCGCGTCGGCGATCTCGGTGAGGTAGTGGCGGCGGAAGCGCAGGGCGCGCAGGTCACCCTCGCTGGGGTCGGCGAAGAGCTCGAGCGCATCGGCAGTCTCGCGGAAGCGGGCGAAGGGCTCACCCTCCTTCGGCGCCGCGGTGGGCCGCAGGAGCGCGAAGGGCGGGGCAAGACCGCCCTTCGAGGCCGAGGCCAGCGCCCCCAGGACGGCGGGGGCCATGGGGCCGTCGAGCACGCAGAGCAGCCGCCCGCCGCCGGTCACGCAGCGTGCAACCGCGGCCGCGGCGCCGCGCGAGAGGCTCACCGGTGGGGCGATGACGACGGCGTCGGCGGTCTCGATGGCCTCGAGGTTCGTCGTCTGGCCGTGCCGGGCCGTCACGTCGATGCCGCGTGCGGCGGCGCGGCTGGGGGCGATGGCCTTGCTGAGGAAGAAGGCCGGGCTCGTCACGTCGTGCTCCGATGCGTCGCTCACGACGACGACCCGCAGGGCGCGGCGCACGGGCACCCGGACGTAGCGGACGTTGTCCTCCGGCAGGTCGTCGCCGTCGAGGTAGAGCTTGCCTGATGCGATGCCGACCTCGCGGAGGGTGAGCGTGAGGGTCGCGCGGCCCGAGCTGTAGGGGCGGAGCGTGAGGGCGGCGCGCTCGGCGGCGCCCGCGAGCTCGAGGCGGACGGCCTCGGTGCGCCGCTTGGGCGTGCAGTTGAAGACGGTGGCCGTCAGGTGGACGGGCTCGCCGGCGACGGGCTCGGCGGGAGCCATCTCGACGCCCACGATCGCGAGGTTCTGTGTGGCGCGCAGCGCGACGGGCCGGAGGACGCACTCGACGCCCTCGATGCGGTCGAACTGCACGGCGCTCCAGTTCGTCCGCTGGAAGTCGCTGAAGACGTAGACCGTGCCCGTGCCGCCGAGCATCGTGCGAGCCATGGCGACGGCGGCCAGCGGGTCGCCCATCTCGAGGGTCGGCTCCGCCTTGACGAGTGCATCGTGGAGATTCGTGAGGTTCCGCGAGAGGCCGGGCAGGGCGGGGCGCGGCGTGGCCCCGATGAGGATCACCGCTGCCTGGCTCCCTGGCTCCAGCCCCCGGAGGACGTCTGCCGCTTCGGCCCTGGCCCGGTCGAACAGCGAGAAGCCGCCCCGCGCGGCCCGCATGCTCAACGAGGCATCCACGAGCACGACCACGCGCTGGCCCTCCTCATCCTTCACCGCCGCGGAGCCCGCCCGCAGGAAGGGCCTGGCGAAGACCCCCACCAGCGCGACGATCGCCAGGACACGCAGCAGCAGGACAAGGAAGTCCCGCAGGCGGTGCATCGCCTGGCGCCCCGAGCCTGCCTCGACCAGGAACCGGTAGGTGGGGAAGCGGATCCGCCGCGGCCGCGCCCGCGTGAGGTAGTGGATGAGGATCGGCGCCACCCCTGCCGTCAGAGCCCCCAGCATCCCCGCGTTCACGAACTCCAGGCTCATCGCACCGCCTCTCGGAACAGGAAGCAGCGCTGGAGGAACCGATAGGGGTCCTCATCCGTCCTCGCCAGATACCAGTCGCAGCCCCGCGCCCGTGACTCCTCCTCCATCATTCCCAGGAAGCGGCCGAAGCGCTCGCGATAGAGCTCCCGCACCACGTCCGGCTCGGTCATGAACTGCCCCTGCGCGGACTCGGCGTCCATGAACCGCGCCATCGCCACCGCCGGCAGCTCCAGCTCCTCAGGATGCACGATGTGGAAGAGCAGGACGTCGAACCGCGAGCGGCGGAACAGGTCGATCGCCTTCCAGAGCGACGGCGAGGGCGCCAGGAAGTCGCTCAGCACCACCAGCGCGCCTCGCCGCATCACGCGGGTGTAGACGTGCTGGAGGCAGGCGCCGAGGTCGGTCTTGCCCGTGGCCTTCGCGGCCTGGAGCTTGTCGAGCAGGGTGCGCAGGTGGGGCCAGGTGCCGCGGGGGAACTCGTGGAGGTGGACCTGGTCCGTGGCAAGGGACAGGCCGACCTCGTCGCCTTCGCGGATGACCAAGTAGCCGATGGCGGCGGCGAGGCGCGCGGCGTAGACGAGCTTGGGGTCCGTCTCTACCACAACGCCGCGATAGGCCATCGAGCCGCTGGTGTCCACGACGAGGTAGGTCAGCAGGTTGCGCTCCGCCTCGAAGAGGCGCACGTAGTGGCGGTCCGTGCGGGCGTAGACCTTCCAGTCCACCAGCCGGATGTCGTCGCCCTCGGCATACTCGCGGAAGTCGGTGAACTCGACGGCGGAGCCCCGGAAGCGGGAGCGGTGGGCGCCGGCGAGGGTGCCCTCTACCATACCGCGGGGGTAGAGGCGCACGTGGCGCAGTTGCTCCATCCGCGACAGGTCGAGATAGGGGTGGGCGACCTCGTCGTCCATGGCCTGTCCTGCTCGAAGGCCGGAGACCGCTTGAAGCGGGTGCGGCTAGCAGCCCGTGGCAGAAGTCCGTTCGGACTGCGTGCGGGTCTTCGGGCCGATCTCCGCGTTGCGAGATCTCGACGAATCCACCGATTCGCCTGCGATCTCGCGCCTTGACCTCGGCCCGAATCCCTCGCACTCGTCTGCGAAGGACTTCTGCCACGGACTGCTAGGGTTCTCCTACGATCCGGCTGCGGCCGGGGTGCGGCCAGAGCGGGTGCGTGCCATACGCTTGGGGACGGTGTCCATGAGGTGGCGGACGATGTCGGCGGAGTCGATGCCTTCGCCGAGGGCATTGTAGTTGGGGATGATGCGGTGGCGGAGGACTGGGAGGGCCGCATCCACGATGTCCTGCACCTCGGGGGCCGGCCGCCCGTCGAGCAGGGCCGTGGCCTTGGCGGCGGTGACCAGGTGCTGGGTGGCCCGCGGCCCGGCGCCCCAGGCGACGTAGCGGCGGACGTAGTCGTCGGCGTTCTGGTCCTTCGGGCGGCTGGCGGTGGTGAACGACACGGCGTGCTTGAGGACGTGCTCGGCGATGGGCGCCGCGTCGATGGCGTCGGCGAACTGGCGGAACTCCTCCTTCCGCGCCACCGGCTCCACGTTCGGCATCGCGAGTTGCATGCGAGCGGGGCGCTCCGCGATTTCCAGCTCCTCGCGATGCGACGGGTAGTCCACGTAGATGCTGAACGTGAAGCGGTCGAGCTGCGCCTCGGGCAGGGGGTAGGTGCCCTCCTGCTCGATGGGGTTCTGGGTGGCCACGACGACGAATGGGGGCGGGAGCTCGTAGGTCTTGCCCCGGACCGTCACGGCGAGCTCCTGCATGGCTTCGAGGAGCGCCGCCTGTGTCTTGGGCGGCGTGCGGTTGATCTCGTCGGCGAGCACGAGGTTGGCGAAGATCGGCCCCTTGTTGAAGACCAGCTCGCGGCGGGCGCCGCTCTCATCCTGCTGGAGGATCTCCGTGCCCGTGATGTCGGCGGGCATCAGGTCGGGGGTGAACTGGATGCGGCGGAAGTCCCAGCCGAGCAGCTTGGCCAGGGCGCGCACCATCATCGTCTTGGCGAGGCCGGGGACGCCGATAACGAGCATGTGGCCGCCGCACAGCAGGCCTGTGGTGAGGAGCCGGACCACGTCGTGCTGGCCGACGAGGACGTGGCCGATCTGCTTCTGGATGCTCTGATAGCACTGGCGCAGGCGCGCCACCACGTCCGCCGCTGCCTCGAGGTCACTCGGCTCGGCCATGGAACCCCCTCTCATGCAAATGAGCCCGGTTGTCGGGAGAGTCGCCTGACCCGTAGGCGCGTCGCCGCAAGCATTGTAGCGCCGCGTCGCGCGGGAATGCAAGCACCTCTCCTGTGTAGCGCGCCCCGCCGCTGTCAGGTTCTCCTGCTGCTCACGTAGTGGCCTCCGAGGCCAGGCTGTTAGCTGGATTCGGTACGGTTGAGCCGGCTCAGGACGACGCAGGGGGGCCTCGCGGCCGGGTCCGCGCGATCCCGGCCGGCGTCAGGAGGCGACGGAGACGGTGTGGCAGCGCGGGCAGCGGACCTTGCGGCCGGCGGCGTTGGGCGGGAGCTTGAGGCGGGCCTGGCAGCCGGGGCAGGTGAAGAGGGTGGGCTCCGCTGGCGGCGGCTCGGCCGGCCGCGGGGGGGGTGGTTGCGCGGGGGGAGGCGGCTCGAGCCCAGGCAGTCGTGGCGGCGGCGGCTCGCAGTCCGGCCGCGGGGTGACGCCTGCCGCCTGGCACTGGGAGCACGTGCCGCTCTCGGCGTCGAAGTGCTCCGCGCAGGCGGCCTTGCCGCAGGCCGAGCATGTGGCGGCGTGGTCGGCGCACAGGGTCTTGCGGCAGACGGCGCACTGGCGGACGTGGGTGAGGCAGACGGTCCGGCCGCAGACGGCACACTCGATGGCGCAGTCCGGGCAGCCCGGAGTGCCGCAGAGGGCGCACGGCGTGAGGTGCTCGGCGCAGCCTGTTCTCAGGCATTGCGGGCACTTGGCGACGCAGGACTCACAGACCAGCCGCCCGCAGGTGGGGCAGGTCTCGAGGGGACAGAGCAGGCAGAATGTCTTGCCACACCGGGCGCAGGCGACGAGGCAGTCGGGGCAGACCTGGTGGCCGTTGGCGCAGGCCTGGAGGGGATGGTCGGCGCTATGGCAGTTCTGGCACTGGCCCTCGCGGGGTGGGCCGACATGGCGATCTACAAGCGAGGTGGGCGAGAAGTCGCTGCGGTCGGTGGGCAGGAGGTCGATGTGCTCGTCCACCCATCGGGCGGCGGCGCCGTTGAGGGGGCTCTGGGTGTTGTAGCTCTGGTAGGCGAGCATCTCGCCGATGCGGAGGATGAGGTGGAGGAGGGATTCGCCGGCTGCCCAGTGGTCGCCGACGCAGATGGCGTGGGGCGCGATGTTGGGGTGGAAGACTGGGGTGAGCATGCGGCACTGGGGCGGGCGCTTGGGGTAGCCGAGCGTGAGGTAGATTTCGGCGACGTGCTCGCCGCGCTCGGTGATCTTGCCGTCGGCGGTCTGCGTGAGGCTGCGGACGTGGTACTCGATCTGGTAGCGGTCGGGCGGGCTGCCGCTCACCCCGCGGATGCGGATGGACGGGTGGTGGCGCAGGCCCTGCTTGATCTGCTCGTGGTCGGCCTGGAGACGCTTGAGTCGGACGCTCATGTCGGCTCGGCTGGGGCTTTCACGGTCTGGAGCTTGAGGCCGGCCTGCTCGGCGAGGTAGGGCACGAGGTCCACGATGGCGATGGCGAAGCCGATGCCCTGGGTGCCCGGCTTTCCCATGATCATGGTGTTGATGCCCACGAGGCTGCCAGCCTCGTCGTAGAGGCCGCCGCCGCTGTTGCCCGGATTGAGCGGGGTCTGGGTCTGGATCATGCGATGGGAGCCGCCGCCGTGGGACTGCTTGCGGATGGCAGAGACGACCCCGGAGCTGTACGACCAGCCGAGGCCGACAGGATTGCCGATGGCGAAGACGGTCTCGCTGACCATCAGCTCCGGCTCGACCCGCACGTGGGCGAGCTCGACGGGGCTGTCGCCGGTGGCGCAGGTCAGCACGGCGGCGTCAATGCCGCCCGGGGCGGTCCAGGCCACCGTGGCGGGCGACTTGCGGCCGTCGAAGAACGTCACCTCGATCCGCCCCCCGCTCTCGACGACGTGGCGGTTCGTGATGATGAGCGCCTGGCCGCCGCGGCGTTCGAGGACGACGCCGGAGCCCTCGGCCGACCCCAGGCCCTTGCGGGCCACGATCAGCACGTTGGCCTTGATCGCGCGGCGGACCGGCGCCGGCAGCGCATCGAGGTCGGAGGGCGGGACGAACTCGCGCCCAGGCGGATTGATCGGGAAGTCGTGGCCGAAGATGGCGGGCCGGTGGACGAAGTAGAGCGCCGTCGCGGCGCCCCAGCCGACGACGTCGAGGACGCCGATGATGATGGCCGCGCCCGCGAAGCCGAGGCCCCGCAGATCCCGCCGCGTGTTGATGATACCAATGGCCACGGCGCCCAGCACCACCGCCAGCAACCCAGGCACCCCCAGCGCCACCACCCCGAGGATGGCGAGCACGAAGGCGACGATGGCCAGCTTGCTCAGCCGCGTCTGCGACCGCGGCGGCTGGGCGCGCGACGCCGCCAGCTCGGCCGGCGAAATCTGGACCTTTGCCTTCGACACGTCGTCGGGCGTGATCACCAGATCCGGCCCCGCCGGCGCCGCGGTCGCCGCGTGGCACTCGTAGGACCAGCACGCCCCGGTCCGCTGCCAGCACGCCTCGTGCTGGAGGTGTTGGCACGCGGGGCAGCGGCCGACCCGCTGTCCCTCCCGGATCGGCTCCTGGCAGCACGGGCAGGTCTGCCCGTCCTCCAGGACCCCCGCGCGGAACATCTCGGGCCTGCTCATGACGGTCTATCCATCAGGGAGCGGAGAATGCTGGATGAATGGATGAGTGGATGGGCGCTGGATACTCGATACTCGATGCTGGATACTCGATACTGGATGCTGGATACTCGATACTCGATGCTGGATACTCGATACTCGCGGGGGCCGGCCTCTGCTCCTCCATCGAGCATCCAGAACCGAGCATCGAGCATCCCCCCACTTCCCATCCATCCACCCATCCATTCATCCACCCATCCATCCACTAATCCACCCGTCCACTCTACCCGATGGGGCGCTA
>CAZDNN010000281.1:0-1536 GCA_964506385.1 uncultured Planctomycetota bacterium | reverse complement strand
TCATCCACCCATCCATCCACTAATCCACCCGTCCACTCTACCCGATGGGGCGCTAGAAAACAAACACAAAGAGGAGCAGCAGCGAGTAGATCAGGCTGAGGCCGAGGCCGAAATAGGCGAGGATCTGCGGGGCGCCGCCGACCCGCTTCAGCGAGTCGTGTGACCGCCATAGCCACAGGCCCCCGCCCAGCAGTACCAGCGGCCCCAGGCACCCGAACAGGCTGACGACGAACACCACGATGGCCACGATCCGGGTGGGGGTGAGCAGTGCCCGCTGCTGGCGCCACTCGCGGTACTCCTCGGGCGTCATGGGCACGGCCGAGGGGAAGCGCGCCTTGCAGTAGCGGCACTTGAGCGCTGCCGAGCGGATGACCTGGCCGCACTTCGGGCACACCTTATCGTCGCCCCAGCCCTCGGTGCGCGGGCCGGGCTCCGCCGGCTTGGCGGCCTGCGGCATGAGGCGGCAGCCGTAGGTGGCGCACCCGCCCACCTCGTCCCAGCACTCGCGGTGGTAGGGCGAGCGGCAGTCGGGGCACAGGCACGCTTCCTCGCCCGGCTCCATGGCGTTCTGGCAGATGCTGCACACCCGGCCCACCAGGGCGTCCGGCTCGACGGCCTGGGGGCCTTTGGCCTTCGCCTCCTCGGCCTCGGCCCGCTCCGGCACGGTCGTCACGCGGCCGCACTTGGGGCACTTCGCCCGCCTGCCCACGGCCTGGGCGGGCGCGGCGATGGCCTGCCCGCAGGTGCAGCGATAGACGATCCGGTTTCTGGCCATAGGGGCGCTTCTCAGGCTCGTGCCACGGCGGCTATGATCTGGATGAGGATGCCGAGCACGTTGAGCGCGGTGGCGATGATACCGCAGATGAGGCCCGCGGTCGCCATGCCTTCGCCGGTCAGGGCACCGCGGCTATTGGCGATCTCCTTCCTGGCGTTGAGCGCCAGCACGATGGCAATGGGGCCGAGGATGATGCCGCAGCAGAAGATGGCGAGGATGCCGCAGATCAGGGCGTTTCGCGCCGTGTCGCTCTTGCGCTGGAAGCGGGGGCGAGCCCTGCTCTCGTCGAGGGTCTCGCCGCAGAAGCGGCACTTGATGGCCGCCGCAGGAATGTCCTCGCCGCAGAAGCGGCACTTCTTGGTCTCGCCCTGTGGCGGGGTTCGTGCCTGCGATGGCTGGGCGTCGGCGGCGAGGCGGAGTTGGGGGAGCGGGGCATTGCCGCAGTCGGCCGTGCCGCAGCCGTTGTGGCCCTGCCAGCAGTGGCTGTGGTGCGTCTCGCCGCAGAGCTCGCAGTTGCGGACCTCGTCGCCGAGGGAGATGGGTTTGCCGCAGACGGGACAGGTGCGGCCTGCCAGGGTCCGGTTGGCGCGCATCTGTGTGGGCAGCTCCGCCGGGGCGGGTCCGCCGCCAGGCTCCTCGGCCGGGGATGGCGGTGGTGCCGGCTCAGGTGGCGGCTCGGCGTCCGGCGTGGCTGCGGGGATGCGCATCTTGACCCCGCAGCGCTTGCACGTCGCCACCTTCCCCGCCGCCGAGTCGGCCAC
>CAZDNN010000280.1:0-8334 GCA_964506385.1 uncultured Planctomycetota bacterium | reverse complement strand
GGCTGGAGGCCGCAGGTCAGGTCGTCGAGGTCGCGGAAGTAGGTGCGCAGGCCGGTGATGCGGTCCCGCGTCATCGCCTCGATGTCCTTGAAGACCTCGTGGAGGATGTCACTGACCGCGGCTGCCTCGCTGCCGACGTCGGTTTGGCTGAGGGCGAAGATCTCGCCCTGCGCCAGGTCGAGCAGGCTGTCGGTGTCCAGCGAGCCGTCGTAGGCGGCGCGGGCCACCTGATTGGTGGCGTGGATGAGCCGACGGCGCACCGAGGCCTCGCGGACAATGTGGGCGTAGTGCTCTGCGTTGGCAGCCGAGGGGACGCTCTCGAGCAGCGACACGAGGAAGGCGGGTCCCCCGACCCGCTCGAGCTCGCCGGCCTGCTGGAGGGTGTCGGTGAGGAGGAGGAGATCGACCGGCTTGCCGTCGTCGAAGAGCCCGAGGGCGGTCCGGAACACGACGCGGTGGTCGGGGGAGTAGAAGTCCTCGGCGTGGAGCAGGTGGGCCACGTCGGGGATGACGTCGTTGTCGAGGAGCATGGAGCCGATCACGGCGGCCTCGGCACCGAGGTTCTGCGGGGGGAGGCGCTCGGTGGTCTGGCTGGTGGCGGTGTCGGCCATGGGCGGCTTTCAGTCGGCGACGACCCAGACGCGGGCCGTCGCGATGACGTCGGGCGCGAGATGAATCTCGACGGCGTAGACGCCCGTCTCCTTGATCGGGTCTTCGAGATGGATGGTCTTCTCATCGATCTCGAACCCCTCGGCGGCGAGCGCCGAGGCGACCTGGGCGCTGGTGACCGAGCCGAAGAGGTGGCCGCTGTCGGTGGCCTGCGCGACGACGGTGCATGAGGAGCTGTCGAGCTTCTTGGCGAGCCCGACGAGCGCCTGGTGGCGCCGCTCTGCCTCCCGCTGTGCCCGGCGCTTCTCGGCGTCGAGGCTGCGCAGATTCTCGTCGGTGACGGGGGTGGCGAGCTTGCGGGGGAACAGATAGTTGCGGGCGTAGCCCTTGGCGACCTGGACGATCTCGCCGGCCTCGCCGAGCTTCTCGATGTGTTTGCGGAGCAGCACTTCCATCAGCGGGTCTCCCGGGTCAGTCACCGACGTAGGGCATCAGGGCGAGATAGCGGGCGCGCTTGATGGCCTTGCGGGCGTTCCGCTGGCACTTGGCGCAGTTGCCGGAGCGCTTGCGCGAGAAGAGCTTGCCCTGGCTCGTCGTCAGCTTCTGGAGCAGGTGGATGTCCTTGTAGTCGATGGTCTTGATGCCCTCCCGGCAGAATCGGCAGCGCGATCTGTCGCGCGGGCGGCGGTATTTTCGGCGTCGGGCCATGGGTCTCGGTACTCCTGGTTAGAGGTCAGAAGGGGACATCGTCGAAGGGCGCCTCGTCGCCATCGTCGGGCGGCCCGCCGCCGGCGGGCGGGCGGGGCTGGGGCTGTTGGGGTCTGTCCCGCCCGCCCCGGTCGCCCGGGGTGCTGCGGGGGGTGATGAACTGGAAGCTCTCGAGGACGACCTTGAGCTTCGAGCGCCGCTGGCCGTCGGAGCTGGTCCACTCGTCGAGCTGGAGGCGGCCCTCCAGGAAGATAGCGCGGCCTTTGTGGAAGTGCTCGTTGATGAGCTCGGCCTGGCGGCCCCACGCCGTCACGTCCACGAAGCACGTCTCGTCGCGGCGCTCGCCGTCGTTGCCACGGCGCCGGCGGTTGACGGCCAGGCCGAAGTCCGCCACCGCGGTTCCGCTGGGGGTATAGCGCAGCTCGGGGTCGCGGGTCAGGTTCCCCATCAGGATGACTTTGTTGTAGTTCGCCATGTGCGCTGTCCTTGTGTCGGGGCGTTCGGGTTACGGCGCTGTGGCAGCGGGCTCGCCGCCCGGGGCCTGGGCGTCGGTGCCCGGCACGGCGTCTTCGCCTGCCGGGGCATCGGCCTGTCCGCCGGGTGGCTGGGGTTGAGGGCTGTCCTGGCTTTCGTCGCTGGCCTTCTCCTCTGGGGCGGGCTCCTCCGGGGCCTCGGGGTCGAAGATGCCCTGGCTGCGGAGCTTCTCGGCCTTGTGGTCGCGGAGGATGAGGACCCTGAGGATGGTGTCGCTGAGCTGGCAGTCGCGCTCGATGGGGCCGATGGCGGTGCCTGGGGCGAGGAAGCCTGTGAGGACGTACACACCGCGGCTCCGGCCCTTGATGCGGTAGGCCAGGCGGCGCTCGTCCCAGCGCTCGAGGTTGTAGAGCCTGGCGCCGTGCTTTTCGAGCAGGCCGCGGACCTCCTTGGTCACGCCGTCCCAGTTCTCGTTAGCGCGCTTGTCGTCGAGCACGAACATGCCTTCGTAGATGTTCAAACGGGCGTCCTCCAAGTGTCGGTTCAGTTGAATGCGTTCATGGTCGCGCCGATGCCTTCGCTGAGCCACGTCTCGACGGCATCGGCGGCCGCGTCGATGGCCTGCTCGGCTACCGGCTCCTCATCCGGCTCGAATCTGCCCAGGACGTGGGCGACAGGGTCAGGCCCGCGGCCCCTGCCGATACCGATTCGCACGCGGGCGAAGCCGTCGGAGCCCAGGCACTCAATGATGGACGCCAGGCCGTTATGCCCGCCGCTCGATCCCTGGCGGCGGATGCGCAGCCGGCCCAGCTCGAGGTTCAGATCGTCACACACGACTATCAAGTCGTCGAGCGGGCAGCGGTGCCACCGCAGGAGAGGCGCCACGGCGCTGCCCGAGAGGTTCACGAACGTCTGCGGCTTGACGAGCACCACCCGTTGTCCGCAGGCGAGGCCGTCGCCCGCGAGGGCGTCGAACCTGCGTCTGCTCACCGCGATGCTGTGGCGGGCGGCCAGGCGGTCCACGACACAGAAGCCGAGGTTGTGCCGCGTGCCCTCGTACCGCGAGCCCGGATTGCCAATGCCGACCACCACCTTCATGCGGCGCCGCTAACCCTTTTCGTCGGCCTCCCGGCCCTCGCTGTCTTCGGCCTCGCGGCCGATGACCTCGGGCTCCGTGCCGAGCATTTCCTCGGGCTCCGCGGCCTCCTCGGGCTCCTCGAGCTCCTGCGGCGCGTGAACCGAGACCACGGGGGTCTCGTCCTCGCCCACGAACTCGACGCCCGGCGGCGCCTCGAGATCGCCCAGGTGGATCGTGTCGCCGATCTCAAGGTGGGCCACCTCGACCCGGATGCGCTCCGGAATGTCACCAGGCAGGCAGCTCACCTCAACGTCCATCAGCCCCTGGTCGAGGGTGCCCCCTTCGTTCACGCCCTTTGGCGTGCCGTGAAGCTCGAGGGGCACAGTCACCGTGATCGCTTCGTCCATCGCCACGCGGGCGAAGTCCACGTGCAGGATGTGGTCGCCGAGGGCATCGTACTGGAGGTCCTGGATCAGGACGGGCTCCAGGGTGCCGCCGATCTCGATGTCGAGGAGGCGGGCGCCTTCGTGGAAGAGGCGCTCGAACTCCTTCTGCGGCACATTCAGGTGCACCGTGTCGCGCTGGCGGCCGTAGAGGACGGCGGGGACGAGACCCTGGCGGCGCAGCCGACGGGCGGCGTGGGTCCCGATCTCCTGGCGTTTCGTCGCGGTAAGGGTGGCGCGGTCCATTTAGCTCTCCGATGCGTCGTGGAACTGGAAGAGCGAGCTGACGGACTCGTCGAGGTGAATCCGCTTGATCGCCTCGGCCAGGAGGCTGGCCACCGACACCACCGTGATGGGGAGGGCGGCGCCCTCGTCGTTCAGCGGGATGGTGTCGGTCACGGTGATCTCGTCGATGGGCGCGGCGGCGAGCCGCTCGAAGGCCGGGCCGCAGAAGACCGCGTGGGTGGCTGTGACGTGGCACGACTTGGCGCCCTCCTCCTTGAGAAGGCGGGCAGCTTCGGCAACCGAGCCGCCAGTCGCGATCATGTCGTCAACCATCAGCACATTCTTGTCCTGCACGTCGCCGATGAAGAAGTCCGACTCCGTTTGGTCCGGCGACACGCGGCGCTTGTCCACCACGGCCAGGCCCGCGTGCAGATGGCTGGCGTAGGCCCGCGCGAGCTTGATGCTGCCCACGTCGGGGCTCACCACAACCAGGTCATCGAGCTTGCGCTGGCGGTAGTGGCGCGCCAGGATCGGCTCGGCGTACAGGTGGTCCACCGGCACGTCGAAGAAGCCCTGGATCTGCGTCGCGTGCAGGTCCACGGCCACGACACGGTCCGCGCCAGCCTGCACGATCAGGTTCGCCACCAGCTTCGCCGTGATCGGCACGCGGCCCTCGTCCTTGCGATCCTTCCGCGCGTAGCCGTAGTAAGGCAGCACCGCCGTCACCCGGTCCGCTGAGGCCCGACGGAGGCAGTCGATCAGGATCAACAACTCCATCAGGTTGTCGTTCACCGGCGGACACGTGGCCTGCACCACGAAGGCGTCGGCGCCCCGTACGTCCTGGTTCACCTTGACGCTGATCTCACCGTCAGGGAATCGGCCTACGGCCGCGTTGCCCAGCGGGAGGTCCAGGTAGTCGCAGATTCCCTTCGTCAGCCCCGGGTTCGCGTTGCCGGTGCAGACGAACATCCGCTTGTTCTTCATCGCTCTCCAGACCGCCTGGAATGCAAGGGCGCACGGTTATTGCGGCGGAAGACCCAAAGCCCAAATTATACCGATTCCCGCCGCTGAGTCAAGGCAAACGAACTGACGCGACGCCGGGCCACAGCTTCCATTGCATCAAGGACTTGTGGCGCCTGCCGCGCCGCGCGCACGGCGGGCCGCACCCGATTCCCCCCCAGTCACCACAAACACACTACACACAGGGCCACGATGCACCTCCGTCCAGCGGCCGCTTGCGCGGAACTGCGCGACCAGCGGCTCGCGGGCCACCAGCGCCACCCGCAACTCGTAGCGTTCCGTCAGCTCCGCCAGAATCTCGCCCGACGTCCACGACGCCACGTACGCCCGCACCAGCTCAGGGTCGTAGGCCAGCAGACCCCGGCTGTCGAGGAACACGGGACGACCCGTCCGCCAGGCGATGAAGCCCCCGTGCTCCCACTCGTTGAACAGGTTGCCAGCCGGAGCGTGCGCCTGCACCCACGCGACCTCCTGCTCGGGCAGGTAGCCCCTGGGCGGCTGCCAGCCCGTAGGCTGCTCGCCCCGCAGGCCGCGCCACCCCAGCTCCATCAGTGCCAACACGACAAGCGCAACGACCACCCGCTGCGCGACCGCACGTCTCCCGCCCCGGACCGCTGTCCTCGGCCGCTTGAGCCACGCCGTCGCCGCGTCCGACACATTCCTCGCTACGATGGGCGCCGCCCCGATGGCGAACAGGCCGACGAACCGCTGAGAATGGAACGCCAGGACCAGCAGCCCAGCGAACAGCCCGGCCTCCGTCACGTCCTTCCTGATCAGGGTCCCCACCAGTGTTGCCAGCCCGAAGAGCACCAGGACAGCGAAGAAGGCGTGGCCACCGAGCAGCTCGGACCACGGCAAGGGCGACCTGTCCAGCAGAAACGGCCTAAGCCCTGACACAGCCTGGGCGC
This sequence comes from uncultured Planctomycetota bacterium, assembly GCA_964506385.1. GTDB lineage: Bacteria > Planctomycetota > PUPC01 > DSUN01 > DSUN01 > CAZDNN01. The sequence continues at coordinate 2,869 of CAZDNN010000280.1, read as the reverse complement.
GCGTCAACAGGAACGGCTCGAACAGCACGTCCCGCCCGTACGGGGTCCAGACGCTGAACATGAAAAGGAGGGCCGAGAGACAGAGCGGAGCAACGGCTTCAGCGCCCTTCCGGGGGCCCGGCTGGACCTTCAGGCCTGTCGCCGCCAGCGCCGCCCTCAATGCCTCGGCCAGCCCGTAGGCAAATGGCAGGGCGACCCCCACCACCGCACTACCATGCACGTTCGCCCACAGCACCTGCACCGGCAACAGAACGAACAGCCTCCACCACCTCCCCGTCTGCCGCCATCGCTCGAGGGTATGGAGGTAGACGGCGAGGAGCAGGAAGCTGACCACCTGTGGCCGGAGGGTGAACCGCGACCGCGCGGCGTAGGCTGCCAGCAGAGCCACGGCGACCGCCGCCGTTGGTGTCGCTCCCTTGCGAAGCGCCGTGGCCGCCACGACGGCGAAGGCCGCACCCACCACGAGCGCCTTGGCCACCACGAGGCCGGGAATGCCGACCAGGCGCCAGAGCTGGTACAGGCCGCATTGGAACAGCCACTGGTGGTCCACCACCGGCCGCTCGGGCATGGTGTGGGACAGGAGGTTGGCGCGGACGACGGTGCCGTGCTCGCTCATCCAGCGCCCGAGCGACAGGTGGACCCAAGTGTCGTAGCTGGTGACCTTCGTCACGGCGACGAGTGCCACCAGCACCGCCACGACCGCGAGCACCTGCCACCGCAGGGCCCTCTCGCCCGTCGCCGTGCTCGTCTCGTCTGCTGCCACGTCAGGCTCCAGACCGCGATCGTAGTGCCTCACGGTAGCGCGGCCACCCGTGCAGGTCAAGCCGCGGCTCAGCTCAGCGGCCCTCGATTTGCCGGGCGATGCGCTCGCGCTGCACGCCGAGCGCGTCGGGGTCGCGGGTGAAGCTCGTCAGGCTCCGGGCCACGGGCAGGCAGGCCTCTCGGGCAGCGTCGCGGTCGCCGAGCTTCTCGGCGAGGAGCCACAGGTACTCGTAGTCCTCGAGGCCGTCGCGGATGTTAGCGAGGCGGATCGAGCCGATCGGGCCGCGCGTGCCAGGATACAGGAGCACCCCGTCGCCGTGGAGGCGCGTCCAGCGGGTGCCGCCGGTGGTGATGCCGCAGTTCAGTAGCGGGCCATCGGCGGGGTCGATCGGCCTGTCATTGTGCCGGCGGCTCCAGATGTTCAGTCCCCAGTAGAGGAAGCCGTCCATCAGCGCGAAGGCCGTCTTGAGGTGGCCGCGGGCCGGGAGCTGGAACCCGTAGACCGTCGCGCTCACCTTGACGGCAGTGGGCTCCCTGCCCTGTGGCGATACGGTCACGGTCCCTTGGTAGTCGCCGGGCGGCGTGCCCGGCAGGGCAGTGTCGCCGTGCCGACGACGGCGGCGCTCGCCTTCCCGTAGAGATTGGGCAGCACGCGCAACTCCCTGAACTCGAAGGGCAGCAACTCGACCGCGATGTCGTCGAACCACACGGTGCCCTTTGCCCTGCGGAAGAGGACGTGCACCTCGATCGTCTTGACGGCCTTGGCGACCATGAAGTCGAAGATCGCCTGCTGCCAGCCGTGCGTGCCGGCCTGGAAGCGGGCGATCTGGCCCCACAGCGGCGTGCCGTCGGCGTAGTGGAGGTCGAGGTAGACGTCGTAGTCGCGGCCCACGACGGCCCCTTCGGCCTTGCTCCAGCCCGAGACGCGGACTTGATGGGAGTCGGCGTGGCAGGTATTATAGCGCGCAGAGGAGAACGCGCGATGCCCCGCGAGAATCCGCTCTTCCTGAGCGAGAGGACCTTCGCGCTCGCCACCGACCTCTACGAGCTGACCATGGCGGCCGGCTACCTGGCGGCCGGCCTCAACGAGCCGGCGACCTTCGAGCTCTTCGTCCGCGAGCTGCCGCCCCGACGTTCCTATCTGCTCGTCGCGGGCCTCGAGCAGGCCGTGCACTACCTGCGGGGCCTCCGCTTCTCGGGCAAGGCCATCGACTACCTGCGCAAGCAGGAGGTCTTTGCACACGTCGCCCCCGAGTTCTTCGACTACCTGCGCGCCTTTCGCTTCACCGGGGACCTGGACGCGATGCCAGAGGGCACCGTCGCCTTCGCGGGGGAGCCGCTGCTGCGGGTCACCGCGCCGCTGATCGAGGCCCAGATCGTCGAGACCTATCTCCTCACTACGGTCAACTTCCAGACGCTCATCGCGACCAAGGCATCGCGGGTCGTCGCCGCGGCGCAGGGGCGGCCGGTCGTGGACTTCGGGGCCCGCCGGGCCCATGGCCCGCAGGCCGGCCTGCTCGCCGCCCGAGCGGCATACATCGGCGGCTGCGTCGGCACGTCGAACGTGCTGGCCGGCTACGAGCTCGGCATCCCCATCTTCGGCACCCAGGCCCACTCGTGGGTCATGTCGTTCGAGACCGAGGAGCGGGCCTTCGAGGCATACCACGACCTGTTCCCCGAGACCACCACGCTGCTGCTCGACACGTACGACACGCTGGCGGCGGCGCGCAAGGTCGCCGCTTCCGGGCTGTCGCCTCGGGCCGTGCGACTCGACAGCGGCGACCTCGCGGCCCTCAGCCGGCGCGTGCGTCGCGTCCTCGACCAGGCAGGGATGCGCGAGACCGGCATCTTCGCCAGCGGCGACCTCAACGAGTATCGCATCGCGGAGCTGCTCGGCCAGCGGGCGAAGATCGACGGCTTCGGCGTCGGCACCGACCTCGTGACCTCACGCGACGCGTCCGCTCTCGGCGGGGTCTACAAGCTCGTCGAGCAGCAGCGCGGCGGCCAGGAGGTCCCCCGCCTCAAGCAGAGCGCCGGCAAGGCGACCTTCCCGGGCAGGAAGCAGGTGCGGCGCCTGACCACCAGGCGCGGCCGCTACCGACGCGAC
>CAZDNN010000279.1:0-8346 GCA_964506385.1 uncultured Planctomycetota bacterium | reverse complement strand
GGGGTCGACCGTGACCACGACGCACAACCGCACCGCCGTAGGCGGAATCCCGGGCCGGCCTGGCGCCGGTTCGTCATGACACCGCCCTTTCGAGTTCGTGGCCGAGCAACGCCTCGAGTCTGGCCTTGGCCCCCCGGGCCCATCCCTGCCATCTGGGGATCCGGATCGGGCAGGCAGTGACGTAGACGTCCTGGGGCGTGAGGGGGTCGCCGCCCTCCTCGGGCACCAGAGCCCAGTGCGGCCGCCGTGGGTTGTAGCGCCGGCGGGGCGGCGCTGTTGGGGAAGTCGGTCGCGAGGGTGTTTGTTGTTGATCGTGGCGGGCGGAATCGGTATAATGCGCCGTTGTGTGAGAGGCGTCCGGGGTGCGGGCGTCCGGCGCTGTGTGTAGGAATCACGTTGCATGACGATGGACAGAGCCAGGAAGAACGAGCTGATTTCCGATTACCGCGTGCACGAAGCGGATACGGGCTCACCCGAGGTGCAGGTGGCTTTGCTGACGGAACGGATCAACCACCTGGCGGAACATCTCCGCACCCACCGCAAGGACCATGCGTCGCGACGGGGCCTGCTGATGATGGTCAGCAAGCGCTCCCGCCTGCTGCGGTATCTGAACCGCAAGAGCCCGGAGCGGTACGCGGCCGTTGTGAAACGGCTTGGCATACGGAAGTAGACGGACGGTGAGCGGCGTGCCATCCCGTTGCGCCCATCCGACCAGAGCAACGGACTGGGGGCTCAAGCCGTTGGGATCGTCTCCTCATGGAACCCACCCACCTGACCCATGCCGTGGAGGACTCCTGACCGAGCAATCGGCGGCGGAAAGCCAGAAACAATTGAAGGCAGACTGGAGGCAGTGAACGGAATGAACGTGCATCGTGTTGAGCGGGAGATCGGCGGGAAGACACTCATCATCGAGACAGGGAAGCTGGCGAAGCAGGCTGGAGGCTCGGTCACCGTCCAGTGCGGCGACTCGATGACCCTCGTGACGGCCTGCTCGGGCGAGCCGTGGCGGCCCGTTGACTTCTTCCCCCTGACCGTCGAGTACCGTGAGAAGTTCCACGCCGCCGGCAAGATCCCCGGCGGCCGCTTCCATAAGCGTGAGGGCCGGCCGAGCAAGAAGGAGATCCTGACCTGCCGCATGATCGACCGGCCCGTGCGGCCCCTCTTCCCAAAGGGCTACCGCCAGGAGGTGCTGGTCCACGCGATCGTGCTCTCGGCCGACCGCGACAACGATCCCGACGTCCTGGCGATGGCTGGCGCCTCGGCCGCCCTGTCCCTCGCCCCCGCCATCCCCTTCCGCGGCCCCATCGGCTCCGTGCGGGTGGGCCGCGTGGGCGGCCGGTTCATCATCAACCCCACCTACACGCAGGTGAAGGAGGGGGATCTCGATCTGGTGGTGGCGGGCACCAAGGACGCCATCGTCATGGTCGAGGCCGGCGCCAGCGAGCTGAGCGAGGCCCTGATCATGGACGCCCTGCGGGTCGGCCACGAGGCCTGCGTCACGATCTGCGAGATGGTGGACGAGCTGGTCGCCGTGTGCGGCGTCGAGACGCCATACATCGAGGACGCGGCTCCGCCCGAGGCCCTGCTGGCCGACATCAGGGCGCGGTACTACGACCAGGTCTACGCCGCGCTCCAGGTCGCAGGGAAGTTCGAGCGCTCGGGTGGCCTCAAGGCGCTCCGCGAGCAGGCCAAGGCCGAGTTCGCCCCGCCCGAGGACGCCGATGAGCCGGCCTACACCGCCGCCGACGTGGCGGAGTGCCTCTACCGGATCGAGCACGAGGCCATGCGCGCGCTGATCGCCACGGGGACCCGCTGCGACGGCCGCGGCTACACGGACATCCGCCCCATCTGGAGCGAGGTGGGCTGCCTTCCGAGGACCCACGGCTCGGCCATCTTCACCCGCGGCGAGACCCAGGCCCTGGTCGCCACCACCCTCGGCACGTCAATGGACGAGGAGTGGGTCGAGAGCCTGTGGGAGGACTTCACGCGGAAGTTCATGCTGCACTACAACTTCCCCGGCTTCTCGGTAGGCGAGTGCAAGCCCGAGCGGGGCCCCGGCCGCCGCGAGATCGGCCACGGCTGCCTCGCCGAGCGCGCCTTCGCCCCAGTCCTGCCCGAGGCGGAGGACTTCCCCTACACGATTCGCGTCGTCGCGGACATCCTGGAGTCCAACGGCTCGTCGTCCATGGCCACCGTCTGCGGCGCCACCCTGTCGCTGATGGACGCAGGCGTCCCCATCCGCGATCCCGTGGCGGGCATCGCCATGGGGCTGCTCAAGGAGAGCGACCGCTTTATCGTCCTGACGGACATCCTGGGCGATGAGGACCACCACGGGGACATGGACTTCAAGGTGTGCGGCACCCAGCACGGTGTGACGGCGCTCCAGATGGACATCAAGATCGGCGGTGTGACCGAGGCGGTGCTGCGCCAGGCCCTCGAGCAGGCCCGCGACGCGCGCATCGAGCTCCTCCGCCAGATGCTCCGGACCCTGGACCGGCCGCGACCCGATATCTCACAATATGCGCCGCGCCTCTTGCGCTTGAAGGTCGCGCCGTCTAAGATCGGCACGATCATCGGCCCCGGCGGCAAGACGATCCGCGGCATCGAGGAGCAGAGCGGCGCCCGAGTCGAGATCGACGACGACGGCTCGGTGACTATCTCCTCGCCGAGCATGGACGCGGCGGAGAAGGCCCGCGAGATGGTCGAGGCCCTCGTGGCCGAGGCCGAAGTCGGCAAGATCTACAATGGCCGCGTCGTGTCGATCAAGAACTTCGGCGCCTTCATCGAGATCTTCCCTGGCACGGAGGGCCTGTGCCACATCTCCGAGCTCGCCGACCGCTACGTCGAGCGGGTCGAGGACGAAGTGAGGCTGGGCGACCGCGTGCGGGTGAAGGTCATCTCGATCGACGACCAGGGCCGCGTGAAGCTGAGCCGCAAGGCCGTCGCGGCCGAGGAAGGATAGGCCCCACCAGGTCGAAGGCCGGCGCGCTCGCGGCACGGATGGCCGCGGGGGCATTGTGTCAGTTGGTGCTCCGCAGGTGGCGAGATAGGGAAAGGAGGTGCGCGCGCGAGGATGCAGTGCGGGAGGGCGACGGCAGACGCCGCCGGGATGTTCAATGCGTGGACTGCTCCCAGGAGAGATTCCCATGGCTCGAGGCGTTATCAAGTGGTTCGATCCCAAGAAGGGCTATGGCTTCATCATGCGGGAGGGCGAGCCGGACGTCTTCGTCCATTGGCGGAACATCAAGACTGAGGACGCCTTCAAGACCCTCGAGGACGGCGAGACGGTCGAATTCGAGATCGTGGAAGGCGCGAAGGGACTCGCCGCCGAGAACGTCGTGCGTATCGCGTAGCACCCGACAATACACAGCCCGGAGGCAGTCCCAGGCGCCGCCTCCGGGCTTCTCTGTCACCACGCCCGCACGGAGCGCCGCATGACCCCTGAGCAGCACGACCCCGCCGAGCCCTGGTCCCGCGTGGTCACCCTCGCAGCGGGCCTCGCCCACGAGATCAAGAACCCCCTGAGCACCATCTCCCTCAACCTACAGCTCCTGCTCGAGGACTGGCAGGACGCCGAGTCCCCCCGCGAGCGCCGGACCCTCAAGCGCCTCCAGACCCTCGAGCGCGAGACCTCGCGGCTCACCCGACTCCTCGAAGACTTCCTCCGCTACGCCCGAACCCAGCACGTCGAGCTCGCCGACTGCGACCTCAACCGCGTCATCCGCGAGGTCCTGGACTTCGTTGCGCCCGAGGCCACGCGGCAGGGCATCGATGTCCGCGCCGCCCTCGCGCCCGACCTGCCCACCATCGAGGCCGACCCCGAGCGCATCAAGCAGGCCGTGCTCAACCTCGTGGTCAACGCCCGCGACGCCATGCCCGACGGCGGCGAGCTCCTCGTCGCGACCCGCCGCGACGGCAACTGGGTGCAAGTGGATGTCACGGACACCGGGATCGGCGTGCCCGACCATCAGCTCAGCAAGATCTTCCGCGTCTACTTCTCCACCAAAGCCGGCGGCAGTGGCCTCGGCCTTCCCGCCACGCGCCGCATCCTCGAGCTGCACGGCGGGACGATCGACGTCGAGAGTGAGGTCCACAAGGGCACCCACTTCACCGTCCGCCTGCCCGTCGAGCGCCAGGAGGAGCCCGCGTGACCGCCGAGGCCGCCGCCCGAGTGCTTATCATTGACGATGAGGTCGATCACGGGGAAGCCCTCGCCGACGCCCTCGAGCGCCTCCCCTGCCACTGCGACGTCGTCGCCAGCGGCCGCGAGGGGCTCGACCGCCTCACCGAGGCCAACTACGACCTCGTCATCACTGACCTCGTGATGAACGAGGTGGACGGCATGGAGGTCCTCGTCCAGGCCAAGAAGCACCACCCCGACGTCGAGGTCATCCTCGTCACAGGCTACGCCACCGTCGAGAACGCCGTCGCCGCCATGCAGAAGGGCGCCGCCACCTACCTCCGCAAGCCGGTCAACCTCGAGGAGCTCCGCGCCGTCGTCCGCAACGCCCTCGAGAAGCAGCACCTGCGCCGCGACAACCTCGCGCTCCGCCAGCAGCTCGACCAGCGCTACGGCTTCGAGAGCATCATCGGCAACAACCCCCGAATGCTCCGCGCCCTCGAAACCCTCCGGCAGATCGCCCCCACCAACGCCACCGTCCTCATCTACGGCGAGAGCGGCACAGGCAAGGAACTCGTCGCCCGAGCACTCCACAACAACAGCCGACGGCGGCAGAACCGCTTCGTCGCCCTCAACTGCGGCGCCCTGTCCGAGGGCATCCTCGAGAGCGAGCTCTTCGGCCACACCAAGGGCGCCTTCACCGGCGCCACCGAGGCACGCCTCGGACGCTTCGAGTACGCCGACGGCGGCACCCTCCTGCTCGACGAAGTCGGCGACATGCCCCTCTCCACCCAGGTCAAGCTCCTCCGCGTCCTCGAACAGAGCGAAATCGTCCGCGTCGGCTCCAACACACCAGTCCACGTAGACGTCCGCATCATCGCCGCCACCCACCGCCGCCTCGAGGACCTCGTCAAGGAAGGGGCCTTCCGCCAGGACCTCTACTTCCGCCTGAAGGTCGTCACCCTCCACATCCCGCCGCTGCGGGAGCGCAAGGACGACATCCCGCTGCTCGCCACGCACTTCCTCAGGGAACTCGCCAACGCCCACGGCAAGAACGTCACTGACATCTCCCCCGAGGCCCACCGCCGCCTCACCCAGTACGACTGGCCCGGCAACGTCCGCGAGCTCCGCAACTGCATCGAGCACATGGTCGTCGTCACCACCGACCCCGTCCTCGACACCGAAGACCTGCCCGACCACATCACTCCGGGCGAATCGCCCGCCGTCGAGCAGCCTTCCCTGGTCGGCATCTCCATCGCCGAGGCCGAGCGCGAGCTCATCCGCAACACACTGTCCCTGGTCGGCGGCAACCGCGTCGAGGCCGCCAAGATCCTCGGCATCGGCGAGCGCACGCTCTACCGTAAGATCAAGGAATATGGCCTACGGTGATTGCCGATTGCCAATTGCCGACTGCCGATTGACCCGCACCCCTCCGCCCTCGGGCACCAGGAGGACCTCGGGCCGCACCCGCAGCCCCGTGACCGGATAGCAGGCATCGGGCCGGATGAAGACGGGCCCGCGCGCCCTGTAGTGCTGCTCGATCTCCGCCCGGATCGCGAACAGGTGGTCGTCGCAGACGATGGCCGCGAAGCGGCGCTCGCGCAGGGCCTCCCGCAGCTCGGCCCGCAGGGCCTCGCCCGCCTCCGTCCCAGACCGCAGCACGTCGCGGAGCGCCCAGCCGTGTGCGTGCGGCGGCTTCCCCGCCCGCATGCCAAGGTACGGGTGGCTGAGCACCCACACATCCCCCTCCATCACCGACAGCCGCGCCACAAGCCTCGACCACTCCTCCCTGTCGTGACGCCCGGGCCACGCCTTCAGCGGGTTGCAGGCCAGCAGCGCAAGCTGCACGAGACACAGGCCATAGAGCAGCAGCCCACGGCCAGCCCTGCGGCCGTACGCTGGCGCCCTCAGCCGCGAGACCCGGCACGCGCCGATGCCGAAGAGCAGCGCCAGCGCCACGTGTGCGGGGATCAGCGTATTCACGTCCCCGCCCGCCTTCGCCCGCGCCAGCCACGACGCCGCGAAGAGCCCCGCCGCTGCCAGACCGTAGAAGAGGCTCCGCCGCCCCTCCCCCCACAGGGCCTCCCGCCACAGGTACACCACCGCCAGCACGACGCCCACGAACAGCGGCCGCAGGATGTCGTGGGTCCAGAAGCCGAGCGCGGCGTCCCACTCGATCGCGTGACGGGCCGGCACCGTGACCGTGTAGAAGAGGAACCAGCCGTCGTGCACCGCATCGAGCGCCACCACGCTGGCGCCGACGAGCGCCGCCGTCGTCGCGGCGAGGACAGCGCCCCGCCGCCTGTCCACCGCGAGCGCGTAGGCGATGCCGCAGGCCGCCACCGCGACAGCCGTCTGCTTCGTCAGGAACGCCAGGGCGAACACCAGCCCCGCCGCGCACGCCGACGCCATGCCCCGCCCGAAGCGCGTCAGGTACAGCCCGCCGACCGTCAGCGCCACGAACAGCATGTCCACCCGCGCCAGGCCGAACCAGAGGCCGCTCGCCCCGTACGTCGCGGCGAACAGGCCGCACGCCAGGGCACCCGCCAGCCGACTCTCCGCCTCCCGCGACGCCATCCTGTAGAGCAGCACGAATGCCGCCGCTGCCGATGCCACCGACACGAGCCGCAGCGGCAGGAACCCCCCGCCCACCAGCATCGCCACGGCGCCCGACACGTAGTAGTAGAGCGGCGTGTAGATGGCCGGCACGAACGCCAGCGACGGCCGCACATAGATCCGCTGCCCCGCGAGCACCCGCAGCACGTGGTCGAGCTGCTCCCCCTCCATCCACTCGAGCTCGAAGTCATAGCCCATCAGCGGCAGCACGGCCCCCGCGACCGCGAGCAGGTACAGCCCCGCCACGCCCACCAACACGCCGCGGGCTATCCTCACGGGCCTGCTCGCCATGCTCCCGTCATCTCCCCAGTTCGTGCTCATTCGTGGCTCTCTTCTCTCCTCACCCATTGTAGATGAAGTGCCCCTGGCCATAGAACCAGATGGCATCGACCACCTGCGAGAGAGCGATGCCCGTGAAGCAGCCGAGCCGCCCCCTTCGTATAGGCCATCGCCAGGATGAAGACGACGGACGCTACGAGCCCCACGACGACGCTCACCCCGAGCGCAGGCAGCAGCGACCGCCCCCGCACGCGGAAGTCGCCCGCCAGCTTCGCGTCCTGGGCCGCGCCGACCATGAAGGTCGTCTGCACGTCGCCGTGCCAGCCGTAGGCGCAGGCCAGCCCCGTCAGGCTCCGCGGCGACAGCGAGGCCGTGCCCATGCCGAACAGCAGCGCGGGCTGCGCGACCATGGGCGGCGTCACGTAGGCCACGCCCGTCTGCGCGACGAGCCGCTCGCGCTCGACCCATTGCCGCCGCAGGAGCACCACCATGCACAGGCAGACGAAGAAGAAGGCGACGATCAGCGCCATCCACCACGCCAGCGGCCCCAGCCACGCACCCCACGGGATGGCCTGGCCCTCGGGCAGGCCCTCGAAGAGCCAGCGCATCGCGTCCCCATCGTCGCTCGGGAAGGCCCAGCGCGGCAGGTGCGGGTGCAGGAGCTCCGCCCAGCGGTTCTCCGCGCTCGCCACGTAGTAGGGCGACGCCATCAGCGCCAGCAGAAAGCCGATCAGGAACAGCGGCGTGCCCGCGCTCGCCAGGGGCATGGCGAACACGACGACCAGCTCGGCCTGGCGCAGCGCCCACTCCCGCCGCATCGCCTTCACCCCTGCGTTCGCCACGACGACGACGAAGAACGGGAAGACGACGATGCACGGCATATAGGACCACGTCACCTCGGACGAGCCCAGATTCCAGATCGCGTTTGGCGCCAGCACGCACTCCGCCACCACCAGCAGCGTGCCGACGCCAAGCGAGCGCCACGTCAGGCCGCGACGCCATGAGCCACCAATCTGGCATCCCGATTCTGCGATATGCCATGGCCTCCAGAGCAACCACCAGATGTAGGGCGTGCAACCCTGCACGCGAGATGCTGAGGCTCTACCCCAACGCGACCCCCTGCCGCCTCAACTCGGCATGGACAGCAGCGGTGTCCACATCGCGCAGCGGAATGCCGCTCCCGCCGACCACCAGCGCGTCGGGTTCGTCGCGGATGGCCACCGCGCGCGATCGTACCGCCACGGTACGCCGCCTCGCCGTTCCGCCCTCGCCCCTCATGCCTCTCTCCTGTCGCAGCATGATGTCGCCACCAGGATAGGCGAAGCCGAGCT
>CAZDNN010000278.1:0-8348 GCA_964506385.1 uncultured Planctomycetota bacterium | reverse complement strand
AGGCCAGGCCCAACCCCGCCGAGCTCGAGGCGCTGATCGCCGACCTCAAGACCGTGCCCAACCAGACCCTGCTCGGCAAGTTCTCGCTGCGCGGCGACGCCAGCGTCTTCGCCACCAACTTCAACGAGATCCTCGACGTCCCCTTCTCCCCGGCCCCCGGCCTGCGGATCAAGGGGCGGCTGAACCCCTGGCTGCGCTTCATCCCCGGCCCCCAGCACGGCGACTGGTTCTACTTCGACGAGGCGAGGCCCGCGGCCAGGCAGTTCTATGCTTCCGAGGACGAGTGGGACGTGCTGCTGGGTTGGGGCGAGCGTGTGGACTGCTGGGACGTGGCGACTGGCGAGCGGGTCGGCGCGCGCGGTGTCATCTCGATCCCCGGCTTCGGCCTCGGCTGGGCCAGGGTCCGGAAGGTTCGCCCTGTGGACAGGTCGGGCGTGCCCGGCCTCGACGCGCTCGCGCACTCGAAGCAGCCCGTTTCGGAGGCCCTCTACGACATCCGCGACGGCACCAGCCTGCTCCTCGGCGCGGTCGCCTGGGGCCGGATCAACAGGACGCGCTACCTGCAAATCCTCTGGATCCCCATTCCGGTGGGGAGCGCCGGCCCATAGTCCGTTGGCGTGGGGCCACGACCGCATGACGACGCATGCTGGCGATGAGGCGCGGCGGCGAACGACGGGACGGCGGTGGCTCCGGCGGGCCGTCCTGGCGGGAGGGATCATGGTGCTGCTGCTCGTCCAGAGCTGCTGCCGCTTCCTCGCCGCCTCGGGCGGTGGGCCACTCACACGACAGGAGCTCGGCGACTGGGCGGGTATCCCCGCGAGGCCGGCGCCTGAGGAGCTCGGACCCCGGCTGGATGCGCTCAAGGCCATCCCGCTCCCATCGTTCCGGCCGGGCCGGGGCGAGTACGCTTACACGGAGGGGCCCCACTGGCTCAGTACCGCGATCCCCGACCCGTGGGATTTCCCCTTCGTGCCGGCGCGGGGCTACGTGGTGAAGGGCACGTTCCCGTTGTGGCGGCGCGCCCTTCCGTGCACGCGGCGCGGCCACTTCGTCTACTACGCCCCGTCTGGGCGGGCGCGGGACTTCTACGCGCTCGAGGAGCAGTGGGGGTGCGGGCTGTTCGTTGGCGACTTCATCTGGTCGAGTGAGCGGGCCGATGCCTACGACGTGGCGTCTCGCCAGCGGGTCGCCGCGAGCACGATGGACTGCGTGCTCGGCTGGGGGGTGGGCTGGTCGCGGCTGCGTCGGGTCGTGCCGACCACCTCGGTTGGTGGCCCGGGCCTGCACGCCGCCGCGGACCGCGAGATCGGCCTCTCGGACATTCGCTACGACGTACGAGAGGGCAACAGCGTGCTCCTTGGCCTGGTGGGATGGGGCCGCGTGAACCGACGCCGCTACGTCCAGGTGCTGTGGATCCCAGTCCCCATCGGGCCCGCTCGCGTCACGCTCTTCGACGGCGGACACGAGAGCGACATGCCGGCGGCGCTGGACTGGCTTGCGACCCAGGAGAAAGAGGAGCGGACTCCATGACGATGACTGCAATGGGGAAGGCGGCGGCGAGCGCGGTAGCCGCGCTCGCGCTGATGCAGGCGGGCTGCTGCACGTTCCTCAACTCGCGGGGCGGCGGGCCGCTGAAGCGCGAGGAGCTCGGCGACTGGGCCGGCCTGGCTCTGATGCCCCTGCCCGGGCGCGAGGAGGCCAGGAAGCAGGTCCGCCGGCTGACACGCATCCTCAACGACCACATGGATGGCGAGTATGTGGACGTCCATGGCGTGAGCTTCGCACCCACCGAGGGCGTCATGGTCCGCCGCATCGGGCACCCGTGGACCTGGGGGCTCCCCGGCCGCCGCCACGCCGACGTCCTCGCCTACGACGCGGCAATCAAGGACTCCCGCCAGTTCCTCGGCACAGTGGAGGGTTGGGGGCTCGGCGGCTACGTAGGCGACTACCTCCACGCCTGGCGCCAGATCACACTCTCCGATATCGAGACGGGGGAGCCGGTTGCGGCGAAGCGCTTCGAGGTGCTCGGCACCCCGCTCGGCCACATGCGGACCCGCTTGGTCTGGCCCGCGACGCCCGCGGGCGACGCGAGCCTCCGGGTCGCCGCGCCTCCCGGCGTCTTCCTCGGCGACGTCCCCTACGTTCTCGCCGACGGCAGCATTGTCCTCGGCGGCCTCTACGGCTGGGGCCGTGTCAACCGGACGCGCTACATCCAGATCCTCTGGCTGCCGATCGCTGTCGGCACCATTGCAGCGCAGTAGGGGGGCCACGTGAAGGTCGTCGCCGCGCCCGACTCGTTCAAGGAGTGCCTGGCCGCGGAGGAGGTGGCGGCGGCGATGGCGCGCGGGGTGCGCGCGGCGGCGCCGGTGGCGGAGGTGCTGTGCGTGCCCATGGCCGACGGCGGCGAGGGCACGGTGCGGGCGCTTGTGGCGGCGACGGGCGGGACGCTGCATCACGCGACCGTGTCGGGGCCGCTGGGGGAGGCGGTGGACGCCGAGTTCGGGGTGCTCGGCGACGGGACGACGGCAGTCATCGAGATGGCGGCGGCGTCGGGCCTCCCGCTCGTGCCGCTCGGCCAGCGCGATCCGACCAGGACCACGACGCGGGGCACTGGGGAGCTGATCCGCGCGGCGCTCGACCTGGGGGCGACCCGCCTGATCCTCGGGATCGGCGGCAGCGCCACCACCGACGGCGGCGCGGGCATGGCCCAGGCCCTCGGCGCGCGCCTGCTCGACGAAGGCGGAGAGCCTGTCGACGCCACGGGCGCCGGCCTCGCCCGCTTGGCGAGCATTGACGCCTCGGCCATGGACGATCGGCTGCGGCACGTGGCCTGCGACGTGGCGTGCGACGTGGACAACCCGCTCTGCGGGCCGCGCGGCGCCGCCCGGGTCTACGGCCCCCAGAAGGGCGCCAGTCCCGAGCAGGTGGCGCAACTCGACGCCAGCCTCGCCCGATTCGCCGACGTCGTCGAGCGCGACCTCGGCCTCGACGTCCGCGACGCACCGGGCGCCGGCGCGGCCGGGGGCCTCGGCGCCGGGCTCATGGCTTTCCTGGGCGGCCGGCTGCGGCCGGGCGTCGAGCTGGTGATCGACGCCGTTCGCCTCGAGGAGAAGCTCGCGGGCGCGGATCTCGTGCTCGTGGGGGAGGGGAGGCTGGACGAGCAGACGGCCTATGGCAAGGTGCCCGTCGGCGTCGCCCGTCTCGCCGCCAGGCTCGGGGTGCCCGCCGTCGCCCTCTGCGGCTCCCTCGGCCCAGGCTACAGGGCCGTCCACGGCGAGGGCATCGTCGCCTGCTTCTCGATCCTCGACGGGGCGCGGACGCTCGACGAGGCGTTCGACCAGGCCCCCGAGCTGCTCGCCCGGTCTGCGGAGGAGGTGGTGAGGCTGTTCGGAAAGGGCCGTCCGTGATCGCACTCTCGACCGCCTGGCACCTGAGAGACGACCCGCGCATCGTGTCCACCCTTCGCGCCATCGAGCGGATGGGTTTCGCCGCCGTCGAGATCGGGGTGGCGGCGGACGTGAAGTTCCGCCGCAAGAAGGTGCTCAAGTTCCTGAAGGGCTCGGAGCTCAGGGTCGTCAGCATCCACAACGTCTGCGTCGAGGGGCGGGTAGACCCGCAGAACGAGCGGGGCGACTGGCTGGCCTCGCCGGACCCCGCTCTCCGCCGCAAGGGCATAGATGCGACCATCCAGACGATCGAGCACGCTGCGGCGCTCGGCGCCAGGGCGGTGGTCCTCCATCTCGGCTCGCCGCCCATCGAGGAGCGCTGGGAGAAGCAGGAGCTGCTCTACCGCCTCGGCGGCGGCAGCCCCCGCGTCGCGCGGGAGTTGGGTGTGACCGCGGCCGAGATCCTCGCCGAGCGCGAGGCCGTCGCCCCCCGCTACCTGGAGGCGGCCTGCGAGAGCCTGGCCGAGCTGCTCGAGCGGACCTCGGACGTGGCGCTCGGCATCGAGACCCGCATGGGCTGGCACGAGCTGCCGAGCCTCGACGAGCTGACCGCGCTCTTCGAGCGGTTCCCCGACCCGCGGGTCGGCTACTGGCACGACGTCGGCCATGCCGTGCTCCGCAGCGCCATGGGGCTCGAAGGCCGGCTCGAGTGGCTCGAGCGCTGCGGCGAGCGCACCCTCGGCGTTCACCTCCACGACGTGGCGGACCGCCGCGGCCGCCTGGCCGACCACTATCCGCCTGGCCTTGGCAGCGTGGACTTCCGCGGCGTGCGGCGTCTGCTGCCCGCAGGGGCGCTGCGGGTGATGGAGCTCAGCTCGCGGTTCATCGCCGAGGAGGTGCAGCTTGGGCGGTCGCACCTGGAGGAGCTGGGCTTTTGACCTTCCGCAAGTGCAGGCTGGTGCTGGCCTCGGCGTCGCCACGGCGGCGTGCGCTGCTTGCGGAGATGGGCTACGCCTTCGACGTGGTGCCGGCGGAGATCGACGAGGAGGTCGATCCTACCCTCCCGCCCGCGCGGCAGGCCGAGGTGCTGGCGGAGCGGAAGGCCGAGGCGGTGGCGCCGCGGGCCGGCGACGCCTTGGTGCTGGGCGCCGACACGATAGTGGCATGCGGCGACCGCGCGATCGGCAAGGCGTCGTGCGAGGCTGAGGCCCGCGAGTTCCTCCGCCTCCTGACCAGCCATCGCCACGCAGTCATCACCGGCCTCTGTGTCCTCGACGCGCGGACGGGCGAGCGGCAGGTGGCGCACGACATCACCTGGATCCGCATGCGGGCCATGACCGACGCCGAGCTCGACGCCTACATCGCCTCCGCCGGCTGGCGGGACAAGGCGGGTGCCTACGCGCTCCAGGAGGGCGGCGACGAGCTGGTCGAGGCGATGGACGGCAGCGAGAGCAACGTCGTCGGCCTGCCGGCCGAGTTGGTCGCCGCGATGGTGCCTTACAGCTTCCGCGAGTACCTCGACAAGCTGCGGCGCGACCTCATTGCCCGGGAGCGCGACCTCGTCATCGTCCAGGAGGACGGCGATACGCCCGAGACCCTGCTCGCCCGATACGACGACCCCGATGCCCCGCTGGAGCTGGAGATCGGCCCTGGCAAAGACGACTTCGTGGTCGGCGCGGCACAGGAGCGGCCGGAGGCCAACTTTCTGGCCATCGAGCGCCTCCGCGAGCGGGTAGGCAAGCTGTGCGGCAAGATCCGGCGGGCGGGAGTGGCGAACGTCCGTGTCTTCTTCGGCGACGTCCGCTTCGTGGTGGCCAGGCTCCTGCGGCCGGGTCAGCTTCGCGCCGTCTACGTCCACCACCCCGACCCGTACCCGAAGCGGCGGCACGCCAGGCGGCGGCTCTTCCAGCCCGACTTCACCGCCTTGCTCGCCGACCGCATGGCGCCGGGCGCCATCCTCAACGTCAGCACCGACGTGCGGCCCTACGCCGAGCAGATCGCCGCCTGCCTCAGCCAGACACCCGGCCTGGAGAACCGCGCGGCGCCCGAGCCGTGGCTCACCGAGCTCCCCGGCTATCACCAGAGCGTCTACGAGCGCAAGCGCCGCAACGCCGGCGCCGCCATCCACTACATCCTCTTCAGGAAGACCGATGGCCCTGGTGGCGCATGACGGCGCGGCGGGCTTGACCTCGCGTGCGCCGATGTGGACAATCGAGGGGGCGGGCCGACCGTGATGGAGCGATGACGTGACTGACATCCTCGCCCTGGGCCTCGACGCCGTGCACGAGCGGATCGAGCGGGCGCCCTTCGGCGCCGCCGTGTCGCTGGCCGGCCGCGGGCTCGTGCTCCTCGACCCCGCCGGGCTCCCCGCCCTGTGGGCGCACGTGGCGGCGGGCGCCGACGGCAAGTACACGACCAACGCCGAGACGGACGGCGGGCTCGGCAACAGCCTCATCGAGCTGCTGCGGCGCCGGCGCCGCGAGGTCGCCGGGCTCATGGCCGCCGGCGGCACCCTCGTCAGCTACCTGCGGCCCGTCGGCTCCCCCCTCTACATCCGCAGGCGGAGCCGCCGCGGGCCGGTCGTCGTCATCGTCCACGCCTACTCCTGGCTGCCCGACGAGCCGGCCGTGGCGCAGCTCGTCATCGCCTCGGCGCCGGGCCGGGAGCCCCGGGCGGCCGACACCGACCACCCCGCGTGGCAACTCCTCCACGCCCAGGACGCCGACGCCGCCTGGCAAGCGGTCCTGGCGAACGAGCAGCTCCACCGCACCTGGCACGTCGCGGCCACGGACCGGCTCGGCCGACCGGTCGCGCTGGAGGTGGCGGTGGGCTGCGGCCGCATCGTGTTCGTCCCCCCTGTCGTCGGGGACGCCGAGCGCTGTGGGCAGCTTCTCGTGCAGTGCTTCGCCGCTGCCGCCGAGGAGGATGCCGAGCCTGAGCCCGAGCCGCCGGCGGTCACCGAGCCGCCCGACTGGCTGGACGACCATCTGCTCCCCGGGCAAGCCGGGCTGGACGACCGTCTGGCCGAGTTGAGCGGCGAGCTCGAACGGGTGCAGGCCGAGCTGGCGGACGTCCGGGCCCGCCACGAGGAGCTGGCCGCTCTCAGCAAGCTGACCTACGCCGCAACCAACCCCGAGCTGGCCGACGCCGTGGCCGTGGCGTTCCGCAAGCTCGGCTTCACGGTCGAGAGGGACGAAGACGGCTGCCTCCTCGTCGCGAGCGAGGAGGGGAATGCCGTCGTCGCGGCGGCCGCGTCCGCGGCGGTCATCGAGTCCGAGCCCTACTGGCTCCTGGTCCGCCGCTTCGAGGACGAGGCGGAGCCGCAGGCAGGCATCATCGTCGGCAACGCCTGGTGCGAAGCGCCACCCGGCGAGCGCGAGGCGCCCTTCTCCGACCTGCTCCGACGCGGCGCCGAGCACCGCGGGCTGTGCCTGCTCGCCAGCACCGACCTCCACGCCGCCATGGCTGCACTCGTCGCGCGCCCCGGCGACGAGGCCCTCTGCCGCTCCCTTCGTCAGGCCATCCTCGCAGCCACGGGCCCCTGCGACCTCGCCCCCCTGCTCGGCGCTTGAAGCTCTTGCGGCGCGGCGTCAGGCTGACCGTACGAGCCGCTTTCTTCCTCTGGCGAGGCATTGAGGACGGAAGCCATGGTGGAAGTGCATTGGAAGATCTGGATCGAGCGGGACGGGCGGGCGGTGTTCGGCGACGGCCGCGCGCGGCTCCTGGCGGCCATTGACGCCACGGGCTCGCTGAGCGCGGCGGCGCGGGAGCTGAGCATCCCCTACCGTACGGCATGGAAGCATCTGAACTCCATGGAGTCGGGCTTCGGCAGGAAGCTCGTCATGCGGCGTGCCGGCGGCGCGCGGGGTGGGGGTTGCCGCCTGACGAGGGCCGGCCGTGGCCTGCTGGCGGCGTACCAGGCGCTGCGGGAGGAAGCCGACGCCCTGCTGGCGGCGCGCTCCCGCCAGTTCCTCGACGGCACGTAGCTGCCGCCGCTCCATCCTCACCTGCCACAGCGGGAGCAGCCAGCAGCAGGCAGAGGCCCGCGGCGGCCACGATCTGGCATCTGGCATGCCCGCCCGCCGTCAGTCGGGCGGGGCCTCCTCGGCGAGCTTGCGGTAGATGGTGCGGGAGCTGATGCCGAGGGCGCGGGCGGCGGCCTCCTTGTCGCCGCCGAAGTGGTCGAGGGTGCGGAGCAGCACGCTGCGCTCGACCTCGGCCATCGAGGTGCCTACGGGGATGAACACCCCGCCCGCTTGATCCCGCGCGCCCATCCTCACGGCGCCCGTGATGTTCGGGAGGATTGCCTCCTCCGTCACCTCGTCGCTCTGGGCCATGACGACGGAGGCCTCGATGGCATTCTCGAGCTCACGCACGTTCCCAGGCCACGAGTAGCGCCCCAGCAGCTCGAGAGCGCCTGGCGAGAGCCGCAGACCCGGCTTGCCGTTGCGGTGGGCGTAGAGCTGGAGGAAGTGCTGGGCGAGGAGCGGGATGTCGCCCCGGCGCTCGCGGAGGGGTGGGACGGCGATGCGGATGACGCTGAGGCGGTAGAAGAGGTCCTCGCGGAACGAGCCGTCCTCGACGGCGGTGCGCAGGTCACGGTTCGAGGCGGCGATGGTGCGGGCGTCGGTGTGGAGGGTCTCGGCGCCGCCGAGGCGCTCGAAGGCGCCGCTCTGGAGCACGCGGAGGAGCTTGGCTTGGGCGGCGGGCCGCATCTCGCCGACCTCGTCGAGGAAGATCGTCCCGCCGTTGGCCAGCTCGAAGCGGCCTTTGCGTTGGCTCTCGGCACCCGTGAAGGCACCCTTCTCGTGGCCGAACAGCTCGGCCTCCATCAGCGTGTCGGGCAGCGCCGCGCAGTTCACCACCACGAAGGGACCCTTGCGGCGGCTGCTGAGCGCGTGGACGGTGCGGGCCACCACCTCTTTGCCCGTGCCGGTCTCGCCCGTGATGAGGACCGTGGCA
>CAZDNN010000277.1:0-8352 GCA_964506385.1 uncultured Planctomycetota bacterium | reverse complement strand
GGACGGGCGGCGCGCCCGCGGGCATCGCCGCGGCGCGGCAGGGGGCGAAGACGCTGGTGGTCGAGATGCTCCACGGCCTCGGCGGCGTCGGCACCCTGGGCGCGATCTCGAAATACTACTGGGGCAACCGCGTGGGCTTCACGAAGGAGGTCGCCCCCGAGACCGGCTGGCGGCCGGAGCAGAAGATGGAGATGTGGCGGAGCAAGCTGCGGGAGGCGGGCGCCGACATCTGGTTCGGGACCATCGGCTGCGGCGCCTTCGTCGAGGGTGGGAAGGTGAAGGGCGCCGCGGTCGTCACGCCCTTCGGACGCGGGGTGGTGCTTGCCAAGGTCGTCGTAGATTCGACGGGCAACTCCGACATCGCGGCTGCGGCAGGCGCCGACGTGATGTACACCGACGGCAGCTTCATCGCCCTCCAGGGCACCGGCCTCCCGCCCCGCCGGCTCGGGGTCAGCTACACCAACACCGACTTCACCATCGTCGATGAGACCGACATGCTCGATGTGTGGCACGTGATGCTCTACGCCAAGAAGAAGGCGGGCGACGCCTTCGACCTCGGCCAGCTCATCGACACCCGCGAGCGCCGCCGCATCGTCGGCGACGTCACCATCTCCATCCTCGACTCCGTCAACCAGCGCACCTACCCCGACACCATCTGCGAGGCATACACCAACTTCGACACACACGGCTACACGGTCCACCCCTTCTTCATGCTCGAAATGCCCCACAAGCGCGGCCTGCGGACCAACATTCCCTACCGCGCCCTCCTGCCCAAGGGCCTCGACGGCATCCTCGTCACGGGCCTTGGCATCAGCATGCACCGCGACGCCGTGCCCCTGTGCCGAATGCAGCCCGACGTCCAGAACCAGGGCTACGCCGCCGGCGTCGCCGCCGCCATGGCCGCCAAGGCCAACTGCCCGACCCGCAAGGTCAACATGGCCGAGCTCCAGAGCCACCTCGTCGCCGTCGGCAACCTCCGAGAAGACACGCCTGGGAAGCAGGATTCCTACCCGCTGCCGGCCGAGCGCGTCGCCCAGGCCGTCAAGGCGGTGCGCGAGGGCTTCAAGGACGCCGCGGTCGTCCTGTCCCACGCCGGCCAGTCGCTCCCGATGCTCCGCAAGGCCTATGAGGCGTCGGACAACGCGAAGGACAAGCTGCTCTACGCCCGCGTGCTGGCGATCCTGGGCGACGGGACGGGCGTGCCGGCCCTCATCGCCGCGGTCGAGGCGGCGCCCGACCTCGGCCAGGGCTGGCGATACAAGGGCATGGGACAGTTCGGCCGCAACATGAGCGACGTCGATGCCCTCATCTATGCCCTCGGCCGCACGGGCGACAAGCGGGCCGTGCCGGCGATCCTCAAGAAGCTGGCGCTCCTGAAGCCGGACAGCGCCTTCTCCCACTTCCGTGCCTTCGCCTGCGCCCTCGAGAGCATCGGCGACCGCTCTGCCGCGGCGCCCCTCGCGAAGCTCCTCGCCACCGAGGGCATCCGCGGCCAGGCCATCGCCACCGTCGAGAAGGTCAACGAGCGGGTCCAGAAGTTCAAGAGCTGGACCGCCAACCAGCCGCGCGCCCTCGCCCTCCGCGAGCTCATGCTCGCCCGCGCCCTCTACCGCCTCGGCGACAAGGACGGCCTCGGCAAGGCCGTGCTCGAGGAGTACACGAAGGACTACCGCGGCCACCTCGCCCGACACGCCGCCGCGGTCCTTCAGTCAAATCAGGAATAGACCGCAAGGAGAGAGCCTGTGCGGCACATACTGCCACACAGGCTTCCGCGCGCCCCGGCAGTAAGATCGCCATCCCCCACACCTGGGTCTTCAAGACCGGCAAGGCCAGGAGGCCGCCGGAGTTCTGACATCAACAGCGGGCGGACCCGGGAGGGCGAGGCTCCTGCCGAGCCGCCGACCGACGGCCTGGGGCGCGGGCGGCTCGGCAGGGGCCTCGCCCTCCCACCAGGGTCATCGAGCAGGCTCTCGCGAAGCCGGGCTGACGGCCGCGGCAGGGCCAGCCGCAGGGCCGTCCGGCGTGCGCGCTCTGCGGGTGCACAGGTTATAGAGAATGGGGACGACGAGGAGGGTGAGGACGCCCGAGGAGAGGATGCCCCCGACGGAAGCGATGCCGACGCCGTTGCGCATCTCGGCCCCGATGCCCCTGCCGAGCGCGAGAGGCAGCATGCCGAGGACGGCGGCAATGGTGATCATGACGATTGGCCGGAACCGCTCGCAGGCCGCCGTGGCCATCGCCTTGTGCCGGGGGATGCCCTCGGCGACGTGGACGTTGAACTGGTCCATGATGAGGATGCCGTTGTTGACGACGATGCCGATCAGCATGACGCCGCCCATGAGGACGAAGATGCTGACGTTCGTCCCACTCCACACCAGCGCCCAGACGATGCCGATGAGGGCCAGGGGGAGGGTGGCGAGTATGATGACAGGCTGCTTGAAGGACTCCATGATGGCGGCGAGGGAGAGGATGACGAGGACGATGGCGACGATGCCTGCCTCGGCGAGGGCACCCTGGGCCTCGGACATGTGCTCGAACATGCCTGCGAATGCGTAGCTGTAGCCAGGCGGGAGGTCTCCGTGGGCGTCGAGGGCCGCCGAGATATCGGCGACGGCGGTCCCCAGGGCGGTGCCCCCGGCGAGGTTGGCGAGCAGCTTGTGGATGCGCCGCTTGTCCTTCCTGGCGATCTGGACGGCGGCGACGCCCTCGTCCACGTGACCGAGGGTAGTGAGGGGCACCGAGTAGCCTGTGGCGCCAGGGAACAGGAAGCCCGCAACCTGGGTCTTGCCCTCCTCCTCGTCGAGCTTGACGACGATGTCATAGGTGCGGGCGCCGCGCTTGAAGGTGCCGGCCTCGATGCCTTCGAGGTTGGCGCGGAGGGTCATGCCGAGGCCGGTGGCAGGGGTGCCGATGTCGCTGAGGACGGCGCGGTGGGGCCGCACGCGCAGCTCGGGCTTGCCGGCGCGCACCGTCGTGTCGGGATCGACGACGCCTGGGACCGCCTCGGCGAGCTCCTGGGCGCGGAGGGCCAGCCGGTCGAGGGTCCTGAGCTCGGCGCCGGCGATCTCCAGCTCGAGGTCCGAGCCCTGGCCGCCGATCACGTCGACCGTCGAGACGGTCACGATGGCGTCGCAGAAGCCCTCGAGCCGCGAGCGCGCCTGGTCGATCAGATCGTCGATCGTCGCCGACCGCTCGTCGCGCTCCGAGAAGCGCAGCAGGATCTGCGCGAGGTACACCCCCTCGTTCGACTGCCCGATCACGCCCTCCACCTTCCCGACCATCGACAGGATGTGGCGCAGCTCCGGCAGGCCCCGCAGCCGCTCCTCAGCCTCGTGCACCCGCCGCTCGGTCTGCGCGAGGCTGTAGCGGGTGGGGAACTCGAGTTTGACGTATATCTGCCCCGTGTCGGGCTGCTCCACCATGGTCGAGCCGAGACGCCGGCCCAGCGACAGGGCGTGGACAAGCAGCACCCCCACCACGAGCAGCACGGCGATGGCCACCAGCCGGTGCCGCTCGACGACCCGCAGGGCCGCGCCGTAGGCGGCCACCACCTTGCCGAACCCCCAGTTCCACCCCCGCTCCATCAGCGCCAGGGGCGATCGCGAGCCCGGGCGCCGCGGCCTCAGCAGCACCGAGCACAGCAGCGGCGTGAGGGTGAAGGAGATGAAGAGCGATACCGCGGTCATCAGCAGCATCGTGAGCGCCAGCGGCTTGATGAAGAGGCCGAAGAGGCTGCCCATCATGGCGAGCGGGAAGAGCACGACGATGTTGGTGCCCGCGCTGGCGAGGACGGCGACGGTCGCCTGCTTCGCGCCCGTGCGGGCCGCCTCCCTGGGGTTCCCCGTCTCGTCCAGCCGCTTGGCGATCGCCTCGATCACCACGATCGAGTTGGTCACCAGGATGCCGACCGACATGCCGATGGCAATGAGGGTGGAGGTGTTGAGTGTGAAGCCGGCGAGCTGCATGAAGAACAGGCCGATGACGATGGTCAGCGGCATGGTGAGCCCGACGACGAAGAGCGTGCGCAGGTTGTAGAGGAAGAGCAAGAGGATGGCGCCGGTGAGCAGGATGCCCTGGCCGACGTTGACCCACGCGCTCCGGTTCGTGGCCTCGATGAACCGCCCGTCGTCGTTCACCCACACCAGCTCCATGCCGCCGGGCAACTCCTCGTTGAGCGTGCCCATGGCGTCGCGGACACGGTTGGCGACGTTGACGGCGTTGGCGTCGGCCTTCTTGATGACCCTGATGGCGACGCAGGGGCGCCCGTCGATGAAGGCTTTCTGGCGGAGCTCCTCGGTGGCCATCTCGACGCGGCCAAGGTCGCGGAGGTAGCAGCGCTGGCCGTCGCGGTTGGCGACCTCGAGGCCCGCGATGTCGGCCTCGCGGTCGTAGTCGGCGTCGAACTTCACGCTGTACTCGCTGCCCCGGTCGCGGACGCGCCCGGAGGGGATGGTGCGCACGGCCTGCTGGACGGCCTGGACGACGTTGTAGCTGGTCAGCCCGCGGGCGGCGAGCGCGCGGCGGTCGAGGGAGACGTGGACCTCGCGCTCGGCGCCGCCGATGAGCTCGGCGTCGGCCACCCCGCCGATGACCGTGATGCGGTCGCGCAGGGTGTTGTCGGCGTAGTCGTAGAGCTCCTCGAGGGTCGCGTCGCCGGTGAGCGCGAGGTGGATGATGGGCTTGGCGTTGATATCGAACTTCAGGATCTGCGGGTCCTCGACGTCGGCCGGGAAGTCGGCGCGGATCAGGTCGAGCTTCTCCCGCACGTCCGTCGCCGCGATGTCCACGTCCACCTCGAGGTGGAACTCCAGCAGCGTCTGGCACACGTTCTCCATGCACGACGAGTTGACGTGCTTGAGGCCGTCGATGGTGACCACCTGGTCCTCGATGCGCTTGGCCACGTCGGTCTCGATCTGCTCGGGGCTCGCCCCCGGGTAGACGGTGACGATGGTGACGAACGGCACGTCCATCCTGGGCATCAGCTCGAGGCCCAGCTTGCGATACGCGTTTGCCCCGAGCAGCGCCAGGCCGATGATCAGACACGACATGCCAATGGGGCGCTTGACCGACGCGTCGGCGAGGAACATCACTCGGCCCCCTTCTGCACGGCCACCTCGGTGCCCTCGTCGAGCAGGAACTGCCCCATGGTGACCACCGGCGTCCCCGCCTCGAGCCCCTCGCCCTGCACCTCGATCCAGCCGTCGGTCTCCAGGCCCGTCTCCACGACGTGCTTCACGGCCTTCTCATTGTGGATGGTGAAGACGACTTGGCCGCTCTGGCGCCGCTGCACCGCAGCGACGGGCACGCCGAGGCCCTCGCGGCGCTCGAGCACGACGCGGATCTCGGCCATCGCACCCGGCGCGACGCCCTCCGGCGGGTCCTTCACGAGGCACTTGACCTCGAAGGTGCGCAGCGTGGGGTCCACCGTGGGGCTGCGGTAGCTGACGGGCTGCTCGCCCAGGTCGATGCCGCCGACGCGGGCCCGCATGCGCGCCTGGCCTGGCACCACCTCGGGGTAGCAGGCGGCGGGCAGGAACGCCGAGACCTCGACCACCGAGAGATCGTCGATGCGGAGCACCGGCTTGCCCATGGTCCCCGCCTCGCCCGGCTCCTGGTACCGCTCGCTCACCACGCCGTCGATGGGGCTGACGACCAGGGCGTCGCGCAGGTCTTTCTTCGCCACGATCACGCCGTTTGCGGCCTGCTCCACCTGGGCGGCGGCCAGATCGACAAGGCTCCGCGCGTGCTTGACCAGCGCGTGGGCCCTCTTGAGCTCGGTCTCAGCTTGCTCGAGCACGTTCTTGCTCTCGACCTGGCGCTCGAAGAGCTCCTTGTGGCGGCGGTAGTCGAGCTCGGCCTGCTCGAGGCCGACCTGCTCCCTCTCCAGGTTCGCCTGCTTCTCGCGGAGCGCGCATCGCGCGACGGCCAGCTCGCCCTCGCGGATCTCGACGCTCTTCTCCAGCTTCAGCGCGTCGATCTGAATGAGCCGCGTTTCCCCCGCCTTCACGCAGTCACCCTCATCCACAAAGATGGCCTCGATGGTGCCGTCGAGCCGCGGCGAGACCAGCGCCGAGTGCTTCGCCTCGACGTTCCCCTGCACCACCACCCGCCGCTCGAAGGCCCGGCGCTCGACCGGCGTCACGACGACCGGGATGCGCCGCCTCGCCGCCGCCCGCTCCTCTGCCGCCGCTGCGGCCTTGCCCGCCGCCTCGTCACCATGCTTCTGGATGATGTGGTAGCTCGCCGCGACCACAGCGCCGCCCATGGCGAGGACGACCACGGTCTTCCCCACCGCCTTCAGCACCTTCGTCAGCACGCTCTTGACCATCCTCGCGTTCCTTCCACTTACGGCAGCCTCTCCGCAGCACGACCGCATCCCGGCAGGTCCAGAGCGGCCACCATCACGTCCGCCACGTGGTCCGCCGCCTCCTCCAGGAACTCACGGTCGTAGGCCCTCCTGTCGAGGACCCTCAGCACTGGCTCGCGGACGAACATGTAGAAGGACACCTGCCCCATGAAGCTGAAGGCCCACAGCAGGAGCTCCCGCTCCGGCAGGTCCGGCCTCGCGCGACGCGCCAGCGCCATCAGGTCCGCCACGTCGGGGCGGAACGTCTCGTCGATGACCGGGTCGAGAGCGCCGCTCGGCGACTCGAACATCACGCGCAGCAGGAGCCGGAATCGCCACTGCGGCCTGTCAGGTGACGACAGCTTCGAGAACGTGCTCAACGCCGTCTCACGGATGACCGCGCGCATGGCCTCCGGCGTGCACACCGTGGAGGGCGACTCCAGGAAGGCCCGGATCGGCGTGCCTGTGGCGCCCCGGACCACGTGTCGGAGCGTCGCGACGTAGAGGTCCTGCTTGCTGCCGAAGTGGTAGTTGACGGCCGCGACGTTGGCGCCCGCCTTATCAGCGATGGCGCGCACGCTCGTGCCGTCGAAGCCGTGCTCGGCGAAGAGCTCGCCGGCCGCCAGGATCAGGGCGGTCTTCGTGTCATGGTGTTCGGTCGCCATCGTCGCCTCCTCCGGCGAGCCTCCCATCCCACCTGTCGCCACCGCAGAGAGTCTACCGTGAACGACCGCCTAAGTCAAGCGTTTGTTTCAAGCACATGTCCTCCGCGCGACAGCATGCTCCAGCGCCCCACTACACTCGATGCCTGTACGGGCCTCCCACGGGCCTTCCTGGGCAAATCTCGGAGCAACGTCCCATGGGTCTCGCAGGGCCATGAAGCCGCAGGAAAGGCCGATTCTGGGTGTCCGATATTCCAGACTCCTAAGCCGTTGGCATTGCAGCGCTTGCGATGCGGCCCCGGCAGAGACTCCCCGTGCGGGACTCCTGATGCGGCGCACGGAGGCCGCGAGCGCTGGCTTGGCATCGGGCCAGGCGAGGGGCTGCGATGATGGAGGAAGAGCACGGGGCGTCGGGCGCCCCGTGCTCTTGGGGATGTCAGGCCAAGGCCGCGGCGGTCAGAGGGACTTGAGGTAGGCGACGAGGTCGGAGATCTCGTCCTTGGAGAGCCTGGAGGTGACGCCGTGCTTGTCGCCCTTGTTGTACTTCGTGAGGACCTCTTCGAGGGTGGCTGCGCGGCCGTCGTGGAGGTAGGGGGCGACGCGGTGGAGCTCGATGAGCTTGGGGGTGTAGAACTCCTTGGCCTCGCGGTCGTAGATGCCCTGGGTGCCGACGTCGTAGGGCTTCATGTCGGTGTAGAGGGGGCCGCTGTGGCAGTCGGCGCACTTGCCCTTGCCGTCGAAGATCTTCTTGCCGCGAGCGGCGGCCTCCGAAAGCTTGCCGTTGACGAGGTAGGGGCTGGGCTCGGGGGTGATGCTCTTGAGGTAGGCGTCAACGGCTGCTGCGGTCTCCTCGGGCACGACGGCGAAGAGGATGAACTTGAAGCCTGCCCGCACGCCGACCTCGGCCTTGGCACGCACGCCCAGGGACATGACGGGCGAGGTCTGGTGGCTGCGGACGAGGCTGCGGGTCTTCTTGTGGTTGCCCATCCCGTCGTTCAGGAGGTCCCAGCGCAGGCCGTCCATGCGGGCGTTTGGGTGGCAGGTGGAGCAGCTCTGCCAGTGCTGGAAGCAGAGGCTGGCGTTGTGGAAGATGATCTCGCCCTTGCGGACGATGTCGGGCTCGACCTTCGGCCCCATCTCGATGGTGGCGAGGAGCTTGCCGCGCTCGGTGTCGAGCACGGTGACGGTGCCGCCGTAGTAGTTGGGGACGAAGACGCGCTTGCCGTCCGGGTGGAGGGCGAGGATGCGGGGGCTCTTGCCGAAGGAGAGGTCGAGGCCGGGCTTCCACAGGTAGCGCTTGCCAGTGGAGGGATATCGCTTGATGAGCTCGGCGAAGTACATGGC
>CAZDNN010000276.1:0-8352 GCA_964506385.1 uncultured Planctomycetota bacterium | reverse complement strand
CCCGAGAACGCCCTGACCAGGCAATACGCCTCCCTCCTCGCCACCGAGGGCATCACCCTCGAGTTCACCGCCGACGCCATCGAGGCCATAGCCTCGCTCGCCGCGACCGTCAACCAGCGCTCTCAGAACATCGGCGCGCGCCGGCTCCACACGGTGATGGAGAAGCTCGTCGAGGACCTCTCCTTCGACGCGCCCGACCTGCCGGCCAGGCGCGTCGTCATTGACGGCAAGACCGTGCACGAGAGGCTGCGCGATATCGTCGAGGACCAGGACCTCAGCCGCTACATCCTCTAGCAGCCCGTGGCAGAAGTCCGTTCGGACTGCGTGCGGGTCTTCGGGCCGATCTCCGCGTTGCGAGATCTCGACGAATCCACCGATTCGCCTGCGATCTCGCGCCTTGACCTCGGCCCGAATCCCTCGCACTCGTCTGCGAAGGACTTCTGCCACGGACTGCTAGGTGAGTGGATGGATGGATGGAAGAGGGAACGGACCGAGGAGCTGGTGAGCCGAGGCACCTCATGGCCCAGGCCGGCCGTCTGCCCATTCCTCCTCCGCCGCATCTACCCCTGCATCGGCGCGGTCAGGGCAGGCTGTCGCGGCGAGGTACGAGACCGTCTGAGGCGAGGCTAGCGCCGGCGGCGCCGCCGAGACAGCCGGATGACGTGAGGGCACAGGAGGAGGGCCACGGGGAAGAGGCTGCCCGTCACGCGCCCAGCGAAGGCGGGCGAGCCGGCCGAGAAGGGCAGGCAGCCGCAGCCATCGCCAGGGCCGCGGCGGCGGGCGCGGGCCTCCTGGAGAGCCTTGCGCGCGGGGAGCAGGTGGGGGTCGAACTCGACGGCACGCTGGAGCGCCTCGGCCGCCTCCTCGAAGCGCCGCTCCCCAAGATAGATGCGCCCCAGGTAGAAGTGGGCCGTGGCATTGCGGCCGTCGAGGGCGATGGCCCGCTGGACCGTCTCGATGGCCTCCTTGACCCGCTTCTGGCCGTAGAGGGCGAGGCCCAGGTTCGCAACGGTAGTCGGCGAGTCTGGCTCGGCGGCCAGTGCCTTGCGGAAAGAGGCCTCGGCGGCCCGGTAGTCCCGCGGGATGAGCTGGAGCAGCCCCCGCAGGTTGAGCGCCGCGGCGTGCTCTGGCTCGAGCTCGAGGATCCGACCGACCCGCCGCCGGGCGCCCTTGAACCGCTGCTGGGCGAAGGACACGTCGGCGAGGGTCATCAGGGCACCGACGTGGCAAGGGTCGAGCGCGACGGCCTTCTCGAGCTGCTCGACGGCCTCGCGGGCCGCGCCCTTGCGGTCGAGGAGCCGCGCGAGCGCTACGTAGGGCGTGGGGCTCTTGGTGCCGAGGTCGATGGCGCGGCGGAGCGCCTCCTCCGCCGCGTCCCACCGGGCGAGCCGCTTGAGCACGAGCCCACGATTCGTATGGGCGGCGACGGAGTCGGGCTGGAGCTCGACGGCGCGGCCGAACGCCTCGAGCGCCTCCTCGTGGGCCCCCCGTCGTGCAAGGGCGGCGCCGATCTGGTTCTGCACGGTCGCCGACGCAGGGTCGTGGCGCTGTGCCTGGCGGTAGTGGTGGAGCTGCGCGCGAGCGTCGGGCTGCGCGTCCCCGCGCCAGAGGGCCTCCATCGCCGCGGCATTCGCGACCATGGGCTGCCCGATGCGCTCGCGCTCCTCCTGCGCGGGGCGCAGGCCCATGGCCTCCACGAGCGCCAGCGCGAGCCTGCCGGGCAGCTCGTGGGACGGCGCCGCGACCGTCACCGTCTGCCACTGCGAGCGCGCGACGCGGAACAGCCTGGCCCTCGCCTCCCCCTCCCCTCCGCTCACGAGCACGACCCACTGTGCCCGCAGCAGCCGGGCGGCAGCCGCCACCTGCTCGTCCGTCGCGCCGGGCTCCGCCGGCAGCAGGCGGGAGGCCGCGCGGTGGCTCGCGGGGCACAGCCGCTGCGCGCGTGCCAGGTGTGCCAGCGTCGCGCTGGCAAGGCCGCTGGCGCGCCAGTCGCTCGTCGGCCGGCCCGCCACGGTCACGCGCACCCACCCCCCGCCGCGGGCGGCCACCGTGCAGGCGGCGAGAAGGCAGGCTGTCGCAGCGATGGGTCGGGTCACGGGCGGCCTCGGGTCCGGGAATGGCCCGGGGTCAGCGGGGCTCGGAGACGGGGTCGTCGGCGGCCTTGCCCTGGCGCTGGCCCGGGAGCAGGAACTTGCGGAGGTCAGGGTGCCACTGGAGCTTGGCCTTGTTCCGGAGATACCACCTGCCCCACTTCTCGACGGCAGCCTCTCTAGCCGGCAGCGGCTGCTTGGCACCGAAGCCGAAGTACTGCTTGCAGCCCTTACGCAGGATGGTCGCAGCCGCCTCCCGCACCTTCTCGTCCTCGCTGGTCAGCCCCATCAGGAACAGCTCGATCACCTCGACGGGCGGATCCGGCAGGATCGTGCCGCAGCGAATCGCCGCCTCCTGCTCGACCGGGCTCTTGGCGTTCTCGTAGGTCTTGCGCAGGAACTCGAGTTGGCCCTCATCCATGAGCACGACCCGGGTGTGGATAGCGTCGTACCGGAGCCGCTCATTCTCCGCCTTCACCAGCTTGGTGATGAGGGGCAGGTAGCCTTGTGCCTTCTTCCGGTCGCGCTCGGCGATCTCGCGGACGTGCAGCAGGGCGTAGGACTGGAGCTCTGGGTGGGCGTCGGCCAGGAGCTTTCGCAGCACGCCGTCGAGGCCCTCGTAGCGGTCCTCGACCATGAGGCGGAGCGCCCAGCGACCGACCTCGGGCGACTCGTCGTCGAGCGCCTCGCGGACAACGGGCCAGACGTCCTTGCCCTTCTTGCGGAAGTGCCGCATGTAGTAGACGGCGGTGCTGCGGACGAAGGAGCTCGGATCCTCGCGGAGGACCTCGACGGCAGGCGCAAAGCCCTCCTCGGCACCGATGCGGCACACGGCAGCGACGGCCCACCATCGTGCCTGGGGCCGCTTGTCCTTCAGCGCCTTGATGAGGGCGGGAACCGCGGGCTCGCCGATGGCGATGAGCTGCTCACAGGCGCCCTGGCTCCCGTACTGGCCCTCGCCGAGCTGCCGACACAGCTTCGCGATCTGCTCGGCCTGCGCCCCATCCTGCGTCGCCTCGCCCGCCCCACACAGCACGGCCATGAGGCCCATCGCGCCCGCTACCATCAGCCGTAGTCTCATGGCTGCCTTTCTCCTGCATTCGCGGTGACGGCCATTATAGCACCGAGGCCCTCTGCGCTTCAATGCCACACTGCCGAGAGGGGACGCGGCCGGCACAGCGTCCCACCTGTATCGCGTTTCGCTACAGCCCATGTGGCGATGCACGGCACACCAGGCGGGAGGGGCCACATCCCCACAAGGAGCGGCCGCACAACAGGCCTCTGGCCGCATCCGCTTGCCACTGAGGCACTTGCGGCGCCCCTTCCCCATGGCCCGCGACATGGATCGGCCACAGAAAAAGGCTTGGCACGGCAGTTGCTATGCAGTAAGATGGCAGCGGAATGGTGGCAGGCTCACTCGTGCGAGCTGCTTCCGCTGCCGAGACACGGCACTGGGGCGGAGAATCAGGAGAGCGCGTTATGAGAGCCTGGAGCAGGACGTGGGCAGTGCTGGGCACCCTGGCGCTGGTACTGGGCACGGGCACAGCGCTGGCGCAGGAAGGCGGCCCAGGCGAAGGACGGCCGCGGCGCCCTCGCGGCGGCGCTGCGGGCCGGCCCGGGATGGAGCAGCCTCGCGCCATGCGGCGGCCCGCCGGCCCCTTCGGCGTCGAGACGCCGGAGATCCGCGAGGAGATGCACCGCCATCAGGAAGAGATGCGGGCCATCCTCGGCCAGATGCGTCCCCTCATGCAGGAGATCCAGCAGAAGGTCCGGGAGTTGCGTCAGGGCGGCGCGGACCGCGCCGCCATCGAGGAGGCCCTGAAGGACTACGCTCCCAAGCGTCAGGAGATCGCCGGCCAGATGGTTGACGCGCTGGCGACCCACAACGAGAACATGGCCAAGATCCTCAAGGAGCACCGCGAGGCCGTCGTCAAGGCCCTCGCCAAGCGGCTCACCCAACGGCCCCCAGGGCGCGGCAGGGAAGCCGGACCCGGCGGCGAAGGCTTCCGGCCCCGCCGGAGGCCCGGCGAAGGCGGGCCAGAGGGTGGCGCGCGCCGACGGCGCGGACCCGAGGACGGAGCGCCCGAGAACTTCTGAGGCCCCGTGTGATGCCACGACCGCCGACTGGCGGCGGTCAAGGCCCGTCCCAAGGCACTGGTTGATGAAAGGAGGGGCATGATGCGTCAGTGGATGAGAGCCCTTGTGGCGGGCCTGGCGGTAGTTGGCCTGCTGGTGAGCATCGGCTGCCGGCCGATCGTCGTCCGGCCCCCTCGACACCGACGGCCGCCCGTCGTGGTGACCCCCCGACCCCCAGGGCCCGTGGTCGTAACGCCCAAGCCCCCTGGCCCCGTCGTGGTCACACCCAAGCCAGGACCCGCCGTCATCGTTCCCAAGCCCCCGCCGCCCCCGCGCCGCGAGGTCAGGCCAAGGCCGCCCAAGCCAGGGTACGTCTGGGTCGCCGGGCGCTGGGTCTGGAGCGGCGGCAAGTACGTCTGGCACGGCGGCCGCTGGACCGCGCCGCCCAGGCATGGCGCGAAGTACGTGCCGGGCCGCTGGACGAAGGGCCCGAAGGGCTGGCACTTCACGCCCGGCCGCTGGCACTGAGCCGTCGTCCGATCGATCGCGACGCGCAGCCTCCGCCCAAGGACAAGGGCGGAGGCTGTTTCCTTGCGGTGGCCGCTCACAGCGAAGCCCTGCGCGCCACTGCCGGGGCACAGGGGGGGCGTTGTGCCCCATCTGGCCGGAGCTCTGACGGCCACTGGGCACCTTGACTCGACCCTCTCCATGCGCTATCACGGCGCCTGGACACCGGCGAACGCAGAGAGGAGATGATGATGAGCGAACGGGCGAGGCAGCTCGTGGACCAGCTCCGAGACTTCCGATCCCGCAAGGACGCCATGGACGAGCTGCTGATGCTCGGCGAGGCGGCCCTGCCCGAGCTCATCCGCGCTCTCGGCCACCCGATGGAGAACGTCCGCTGGGCCGTCCAGCAGGTCCTCGTCCGCCTCGGCGGCGACGCCGTTGTCCAGAGGCTCATCGAGACACTCGACGACCCCACCCGCCGCAACGAAGCCGCCGACGTCCTCCGCCAGATCACCGGCCAGTCCATCACCGCCGACCGCCAGGCCTGGGCGGCCTGGCACCAGCAGGGAAGGGAGCCCCGGCCCGCTGCCGAGACTGTCGAGGCGCCGCCGGAGGACGCAGCCGAGGCGCCTGCCACGGCCGCCGAGCCGGCCGCGCCGCCTCCCAAGCCGGAGCCGATGAGCGACGACGAGATCGTGAAGGCCGCGATCCGCGACACCGAGATCACCGTCCGCCAGCATTCCGGCGGGTACGTGCTCACCGTGCCGCTCGAGGGCCGACGCCGCCAGCGGGTCACCGTGAGCTTCTCGGCGCGCGACTTCGAGGGGGAGCCGCTCGTCGTCGTCTACACCGAATGCGGCCCCGCCGACCCCAAGAACCACGAGTGGGCGCTCCGCCAGAATGTCCGCATGTCCTTCGGCGCCATCGCCCTCCGCGACCGCGGGGGCGTCCCCACATTCGTCATGGTCAACACCCACCCCCGCGCCACCCTCGACGTGGACGAGCTCCGCAAGTCCATCCTCATCCTGGCCGAGCATGGCGACAAGCTCGAGAAGGCCATCACGAAGGCGGACGAGCGATAGCGTCGGGGTCCACCAGCTCCACGCAGTCGATGATGTTGCGCATGATCCGCGAGCCGACGGCCGCGAAGCGCAGCGGGTTGTCGGTCACGATGTAGCGGTATGCGGGGCTCGATGGCCCGGCCCGCCGCAGGCCCAGCCCGTCGAGGGTCTCGGCGGTGGCCCGCGCCGTCTCCTCCGCCGAGTCCACGATGCTCACGGCCGCCCCCATCGCCTGGCGCAGCGCCGCCTTGAGCAGCGGGTAGTGGGTGCAGCCGAGCACCAGCGTGTCGGCGCCGAAATCGCGGATGGGCCGCAGGTACTCCTTGGCGGCCAGCCGCACCACCGGGTCGTCGCAGGCCCTCCCCTCCTCCACCAGCGGCACGAGCAGCGGACACGGGCGGTCGATCACCGCGATGCTCGGGTCCAGCTCGCGGATCGTCTCTACGTAGGCGCGGCTCTTGATCGTCGCCTCCGTCCCGATGACCCCCACGCGGCGGTTCCGCGTCGCCGCCACCGCGGCCCGCGCGCCGGGCTCCACCACGCCGATGACCGGCACGTCGAGCGCCTCGCGCAGGTAAGGCAACGCGGCGGCGGACGCCGTGTTGCAGGCCACGACGATCAGCTTCGGCTCCCGCCGCCGCAGGAAGCGGCAGCACTCGTCGGCGAACAGGATGATGGTCTTCGGCGACTTGATGCCGTAGGGCACGCGGGCCGTGTCGCCGAAGTAGATCAGATCCTCGTGGGGCAGCGCGAGGGCAATCTCGCGCATGACCGTGAGGCCGCCGAGGCCCGAGTCGAAGATGGCGACGGGGCGCGCCGCTGCCGCCTGCTGGACGGCGTCGGCCTCGGCGTCGCGGGCTGGTGGCGGGTCGGAGGTCATTGCGTCCAGTATGCCTTGATGCCCTGGGCGATCGCGCGGGCCAGCTTCTGACGGTAGGCCTGGCTCCGCAGCTTCCGCTCCTCGGCGTAGTTCGTCAGAAACCCCAGCTCCGCCAGCACGGCCGGCATCGTCGCATAGCGCAACACGCGGTAGGCCGCGCCGCGGAGGCTCCGCACACTGATCCCCTCCCTCTGGCAGGCGCTGCGGATGCACTTCGCGAGCTTCTCGCTCTCCATGCGGTCCCGCGCCGAGGCGATCCCGCCGAGCCGCCCGTCCCAGAAGAAGAGCTCCATGCCGTGGATGGACGGCTTGGCGATGGCGTTGGCGTGGATGGAGACGAAGAGGTCCGCCTTCAGGCGCCGGGCCGCCCGCGGGCGGTCGGTCAGCTCGATGAACACGTCGCGATCGCGGGTCATCGAGACGGTGAAGCCCAGCCGCCGCAGCTCGGCGGCGAGGAGCTTCGAGGCGTCGAGCACCAGATCCTTCTCGAGCAGCCCCCACTTGCTGATGGCGCCGGGGTCCTTCCCTCCGTGGCCAGGGTCGATGCACACGTGGCCGAGCGGCCTGGCCGGCGGAGGCGGCGGAGGCGGCGGGGGGGGAGGCCTGCTCCCGCCCTTCCCCGTGCGCAGGTAGCCCTCGATGTAGGAGGCGTCGCCGCGGGCCACATAGGCCCGGCCGTAGCGGACGGTGACCTCCGTGGCAAGCCGCCGCACCTCCGAGCCGATGAGCGCCCAGCGTGCCCCGCCTATCACCGCCACGTGGCGACCGCCCCGCCGCACGTGATGCACGCCCGTGCGCTCGTCGATCGCCACCTCCGCGCCGGCCACCTTCGCCAGATCGTGAAGGTTGACATGCCGCCTGCGGCTCGGCAGCGGCGCCAGGGCCGGGTGGACCAGCGCCACACGCTGGCCTGATGCCTGGATGCTTCCCGCGGCCCCCACCATCGTGAGGGCGGCCAGCGCAAGTTGCCCCGTCCACGCGCTCATCCCACCGGCTCCAGTCTACCCTCCCTTGCGATCCTTCTTCCCCTTCTTCCCCTTCTTCCGTTTCTCCCTCTTCTTCCGTTTCTTGCCTTTCTTCTTGCGCTTGGCGAGCACCTTCTCCGCGTAGGGGACGATCTCGGCGTCGGAGTGGAACTCCACTTCGCGGTTCAGCTCGCAGTCGTCGCGCTGCTCGCAGTTATCGGTCGCGTGCTCGCGGCAGAGCGCGGGGCGGTCCTTGTAGATCCGGCAGCGGTAGTCGGGCGTCAGGTGGCGACAGCGGTTCCTCACTTCGAGGTACCAATCGCCGTCCTCGACGAACACGGTGACCCCTTCGTGCGCCAGGTACCATCGGACGTCATCGAAGTCACGCCGCGTCGTCGGCTCATCGATCTGGAGAGCGAAGTAGCGGCAGCACTTCCCGTCGCACTGCTCGCACGGACTCACCTTCGGCATCGTCACGGCATCCTGTCATGCTGTACGGGGAGAGGCGATCGCACGAAGCCCGTTCATCTTACCCACCGCGCCGGGCTCTGTCAAGCATCGCGAATCCTGACGGAGGCGGTTGCGTTGTCAGAATCTCGCAGCGAAATGCCTACACCGCGGTAGGGTGGGGGGTGCCCAAGCGGCCCTTGTGGCCATTGCAGCGCTGTTATGCACGCGCAATCCTACCAACTCAAGTTGACTGAGTTTTTCATGCGATGTAACTATTCAGCCGGCTGAAGTGCCGCCGAGCCGCCGCAGGCGATTGGCACGCT
>CAZDNN010000275.1:0-8370 GCA_964506385.1 uncultured Planctomycetota bacterium | reverse complement strand
GCGGCCCGAGAACGGCGATGTGACGGCCCTCGGGCAGGACGGCCTCGTGCTGCGCGGCACGGCCGACAAGGGCGAGACGCACGAGGGCGTGTCGTTTGAGGCGCGCCTGAAGGCCGTCGCCGAGGGCGGCACCGTTGCGGCCGAGGACGGCGCGCTGCGCATCGAGGGGGCCGACGCGGTGACGCTGCTCGTCGCTGCCGCCACCACCTACAACCACAAGGAGCCCGGCGAGGCCTGCGCCGCGCAGATCGCCGCCGCGTCGGAGAAGCCGTATGCAGCGCTCCGCGACGCCACGGTGGCCGAGCACCGACGGCTCTTCCGCCGCGTCGAGCTGGACCTCGGCCAGGCCGACGCCGCGAAGCTCCCGACCGACGAGCGCCTCCAGGCTGTCCGCGACGGCGGCACCGACCCGGGGCTCGTCGCCCTCTACTTCCAGTTCGCCCGCTACCTGCTCATCTCCTGCTCGCGGCCTGGCTGCATGCCGAGCAATCTCCAGGGGCTGTGGTGCGAGCACATCGACGGGCCGTGGAACTGCGACTACCACATCAACATCAACATTCAGATGAACTACTGGCCCGCCGAGCTCTGCAACCTCAGCGAGTGCCACGAGCCGTTTTTCGACCTCGTGGACAACCTGCGGCCCCGCGGCCGCAAGACGGCCCGCGAGGTCTACAACTGCCGCGGCTTCGTCGCACACCACACCACCGACGCCTGGTGGTGGACAAGCCCCGTCGGCAGCGTGGGATACGGCATGTGGCCCATGGGCGCCGCCTGGTCGGCCCTCCACCTGATGGAGCACTATCGCTTCACCGGCGACCGCGAGTTCCTGGCCAGGCGCGGCTATCCCATTCTCAAGGAGGCCGCAGAGTTCTTCCTCGACTGGCTCGTGCCGCACCCCAAGACGGGCAGGCTCGTCTCCGGCCCCTCGACGTCGCCGGAGAACCGCTTCCTGACGCCCGACGGCAAGCGGGCCAACCTGACGATGGGCTGCGCCATGGACCAGCAGATCATCTGGGAGACCTTCACGAGCTGCCTCGAGGCCGCCGAGGCCCTTGGCATCGACGACGCCTTCACCAGGGAGGTCAAGGCCAAGCTCGATCGGCTGGCCGGCTCGAAGATCGGCAGCGACGGGCGACTGATGGAATGGAGCGAGGAGTTCGAGGAGCCCGAGCCCGGCCATCGCCACATGTCGCACCTCTTCGCCCTGCACCCTGGCCGCCAGATCACCCTTCGCGGCACGCCGAAGCTCGCCGCGGCCGTCCGCAAGTCGCTCGAATACCGTCTCTCGCACGGCGGCGGTCACACCGGCTGGAGCCGCGCCTGGATCATCAACTTCTGGGCTCGCCTCGAGGACGCCGAGAAGGCACACGAGAACGTCGTCATGCTCCTCCGAAAGTCCACCCACCCGAACCTGTTCGACAACCATCCGCCCTTCCAGATCGACGGCAACTACGGCGGCTGCGCCGGCATCGCCGAGATGCTCCTTCAGAGCCACGCAGGCGAGGTGCACCTGCTGCCCGCGCTGCCGAAGGCGTGGCCGACGGGCAGCGTCAAGGGCCTGTGCGCCCGCGGCGGCTTCGAGGTGGACATGGCCTGGGACGGCGGCAAGCTGGCCTCGGCGACCATCCGCGCGAAGCGCGGCGGCCCGTGCAAGGTCCGTCTGGGTGATCGCGTTGCGGATTTCGCCACGAAGCCGGGCGACGTGCTCCGGCTCGATGACAGCCTGAAGCCGATGTAAGGGGGTAGAGCATGCGTGCTCTGATTCTCGCCGTCGCAGTCAGCGCAGGCCTCGGGGTGGCGGGAGGCGATGCGCCGCCGCCGAAGGGCGCGATGACCCTGTGGTACCGCCAGCCGGCCCGCGACTGGATGAAGGAGGCGCTGCCCATCGGCAACGGCCGGCTCGGGGCGATGGTCTTTGGCGAGGTGGCCAGGGAGCGCGTCCAGTTCAATGAGGACAGCCTGTGGACCGGCGACGGGAACCCCTCTGGCAACTACAAGACGATGGGCGGCTACCAGGCATTTGGCGACCTCTACATCAACCTCACGGCGGGTCAGGACGTAACGGAGTACCGTCGCGACCTGGATCTCGACGAGGCGGTGGCGCGGGTCCGGTACACGAGCGGCGGCGTCGCCTACCGTCGCGAGTACTTCGCCAGCCACCCCGCTCAGGTCGTGGTCATCCGCCTCACGGCCGACAAGCCGGGCGCCCAGGCAGGCTCGGTCGAGCTGGCCGATGCCCACAAGGGCGCGACTGCGGCTGAGGGCAATCGTCTGGCCTTCTCCGGCGCACTGGCGAACGGCATGAAGTACGAGGCGCAGGCGCTCGCGATCCCGGACGGCGGCTCCCTGAAGGCGAGCGATGGCAAGCTCGAGTTCGCCGGGTGCAACGCCCTCACCATCCTGCTCGCCGCCGGCACCGGCTACGTGGCGGACCACTCCAGGCAGTGGCGGGGCGAGCCGCCTCACGACCGCCTCTCCCGGCAACTCCAGGCGGCCGCGGCGAAGCCCTACGACGCGCTCAAGGCCGCCCATGTGAAGGACCACCAGGCGCTCTTCCGCCGCGTGCAATCCGACCTGGGGCCAACGCCGCCCGACCGTCTGGCTCTGCCCACCGATCAGCGGCTCAATGCCTACGGCGCCAAGGGCGGCGACCCCGGCCTCGAGGGCCTCTTCTTCCAGTTCGGCCGCTACCTCCTCATCGCCTGCTCGCGCCCCGGCACCCTGCCGGCGAACCTCCAGGGGCTCTGGAACCACAAGAACAACGCGCCCTGGCACAGCGATTACCACACCAATATCAACGTGCAGATGAACTACTGGCCCGCCGAGCCCACGGGCCTGCCCGAGTGCCACGAGCCGCTCCTCGCCCTCATCGGGAGCCAGGTCGAGGCCTGGAGGAAGGCCACGGCGGCCGACAAGGCGTTCAACGCCGGCGGCCGCAAGGTGCGCGGCTGGACGGTCCGGACCTCGCACAACATCACCGGCGGCATGGGCTGGAAGTGGAACAAGCCCGGCAGCGCCTGGTACTGCCAGCATCTGTGGGAGCACTACGCCTTCACCGGCGACAAGAAGTACCTGGAGACCGTCGCTTACCCGATCCTGAAAGAGGTCTGCGGGTTCTGGGAGGACCAGCTCAAGGCGCTGCCCGACGGCCGGCTGGTCGTGCCCATGGGCTGGTCGCCCGAGCACGGGCCGACCGAGGACGGCGTCTCCTACGACCAGCAGATCGTCTGGGACCTCTTCACCAACACCCTCGATGCCGCCGACGCGCTGGGCGTGGACAATGCCTATCGCGACAGGATCGCGTCCCTGCGCGACAAGCTGCTCGGCCCGCAGATCGGCAAGTGGGGGCAGCTCCAGGAATGGATGACGGATCGCGACAACCCGAAAGACAAGCACAGGCACATCTCTCACATGTTCGCGCTCTACCCCGGCAGACAGATCTCCCCGGTGGCCACGCCGCGGTTTGCGGCGGCAGCGCGGGTCTCGCTGGTGGCGCGCGGCGCCGGCGGCGACGTGGGCTGGAGCAATGCCTGGAAGA
Organism: uncultured Planctomycetota bacterium; assembly: GCA_964506385.1. Taxonomy (GTDB): domain Bacteria; phylum Planctomycetota; class PUPC01; order DSUN01; family DSUN01; genus CAZDNN01. Next base: position 4,832 of record CAZDNN010000275.1, on the reverse strand, counting down.
CGGCCCTATGGGCTCGCCTGCTCGACGGGGAGCGGGCCTATGGCTACTACAACCGCTTGCTCGCCCGCAACGCCTTCCCCAACTTCCTCAACGCGTGCTGGCCGGGCCGGGTGTTCCAGATCGACGGCAACTTCGGCGGCTGCGCCGGCGTCGCCGAGATGCTCCTCCAGAGCCACGTGGGCGAGATCCATCTGCTCCCCGCGCTGCCCAAGGCGTGGGCGACAGGCAGCGTCAAGGGCCTTCGCGCCCGCGGCGGCTTCGAGGTCGATATCGCCTGGGCCGACGGCAAGCTCACCTCGGCCGCCATCCGCTCGAAGCTCGGCGGCCCATGCCGCATCCGCTCCGCCGCACCCCTGATCGTGAAGCCCGGCGAGGCCACTCACCCCGGGCCTGCGGTCACCGTGTTCCCGACCGAGGGGGGGAAGAGCTATGAGCTCGAGCCAGCGCTGTAGGACGGGCATTCCAGTCTGCATCTTGGTATAATCAGTACCATCACGTTTGGGGAAGACGGGAATGACCGAAGACGAGCAGTGGCAAGTCAGGGAATGGGTGGCAGCCTGGCGACGGGCGGGCCCCGAGCTGGAGCGGCTCCGGCGGCTGGAGATCCGGGCCTACCGCCACGAGGAGCAGGCCGAGGTCATTGACGGCCTACTCGACATGGGGGCGCGGTTCGCGGTCCCTCGGATGACGAGTGGCTTCGTGGAACAGCAGCGGATCTTCAGAAAGCTCCGGCCATGAATCCCGTCCTTGACGCGGCGCTCGAGATCCAGCGCTTCGTGCAGGAGCGCGGCTGGCGATTCTGCGTGGTCGGCGGCCTCGCCGTCCAACGATGGGGGGAGCCGCGAGCTACCCAGGACGTGGACATCTCCCTTCTCACGGGCTTCGGCGCGGAAGAGCCGTACATCGTCGAACTGCTCGCCCACTTCGAGTCCCGACGACCGGACGCGGCTCAGTTTGCGCTCGTTGCGAGGGTGCTCGTCCTGACCTCGAGCAACGGGATCGGGGTGGACGTTGCTCTGGCCGGCATTCCGTTCGAGGAACGCGCCATCGAGCGGGCCTCGCCCTTCGAGTTCCTGCCCGGCGTCACGCTGCTCACCTGCTCGGCAGAGGATCTCGTCGTCCTGAAGGCTTTCGCCGGTCGTCCCCTGGACTGGCGCGATGTGGAGGGTGTCCTCTGTCGCCAGTTCGGGGAGCTTGACTGGCCGTACATCTACGAGGAGTTGACACCCCTCGCCACAGCGAAGGAAGAGCCAGAGATCGTTGACCAACTCCGAGCGCTTCAACGCAGAGTCGAAGACGACTGAACGAGAGAGGAAGTGATGCAGAAGCCGCGCACATCGAGGCGGAGCTTCCTGCGGTCAGCGGCGGTCAGCCTTGCCGCCCCTCTGGTCGTCTCCCCGCATGTGCTGGGGGCTGAGGGCCAGGTGCCGCCTAGCGAGAAGATCATCCTGGGCGCGATCGGCATCGGCCCGCGCGGCCGCTATGTGCTGAGCCGCATGCTCGACCAGCCAGACGTGCAGTTCGTGGCCATCGCCGACGTGCAGGCGAGCAGGCGCAAGCAGGTGAAGGCCATGGCCGATGCCAAGTACGGCAACACCGACTGCGTCATGTACCGCGACATGTTCGAGGTGCTGGGCCGCCAGGACATTGATGCCGTGCTGATCGCCACGGGCGACCACTGGCATGCTCTGGCATCGATCCTGGCGGCGAAGGCGGGCAAGGACGTCTACAGCGAGAAGCCCTGCGGCATCACCATCGGCGACTGCCAGGCCCTGGCCGACACGATGAACCGCTACGGCCGCGTCTTCCAGGCAGGCACCCAGCGGCGGAGCATCGGCAACTTCCAGTTCGCCGTCCACCTCGCCCGCAGCGGCAAGCTGGGCAAGCTGCGCACCGTCCACGCCTCCATCTACAAGCTGCGGGTCCTCCATCATTGGCTTCCCGCCGAGCCCGAGCCGCCCAAGGACGTGGTCGATTGGGACCGGTGGCTGGGGCCTGCGCCGTGGCGGCCCTACAACTCCGCTTACGTTCGCGGCAGATGGCGGGGCTACTTCGATTTCGATTCCGGCGCCACCCTGCTGGACTGGGGCGCGCACACGGTGGACCTCTGCCAGTGGGCCAACGACGCGGATGGGACGATGCCCGTGACCTATGAGCCAGACGGCGGCACCATCTATGCCCGCTACGCCAACGGCGTGAAGCTGGTCATGCGGCCCGGCGGCTGGTTGGGCCTGGGGACGTGCCCCGTGCGTTTCGAGGGCGATGAGGGCTGGGTCGAGACGGGCGACAGCGGGGGGATCAAGCTCCATCCAGCGTCGCTGCGCGGCGAGCGGCGGCGCTTCATTCGTGGGACCGACCCAGCCGGGCACGTGCGGAACTTCCTCGACTGCGTGCGGTCCCGCGCCCGCACGGCGGCCAACGCCCATGTCATGCGCAGTTCCCACATCGCCTGCCACGCGGCCGCCATCGCGTGGATGCTCGGGCGCAAGGTCACGTTCGATCCCGTGAAGGAAGCCTTCGTCGGCGACGACGAGGCCAACGCCATGCGCACCCGCGCCCTCCGCTCCCCGTGGCACATCTGACTTGGAGGAGGCCAGCAATGATGGCGCGCCGATTCCTCATGCTGTTCTGCCTCGCGGCCACATCCGCGTCTCTCCTCGCCCAGGAAGCCGATGAGGAGGGGAAGCTCATTGGCCTCCTGGGATCCGACGCGAAGGTGTTCGACAAGGCCAAGGCCTGCCAGCGGCTGGCGGTTATCGGCACGAAGCGGGCCGTTCCCGCATTGGCTGCCCTCCTGGGGCACGAGCAGCTCGGCGGCTACGCGCGGTTCGGGCTGGAGCCGATCGCCGACCCGAGCGTTGACGATGCGCTGCGTTCGGCGATGGGCAAGCTCGAGGGGCGCCTGCGGATCGGCGCGATCAACTCCATCGGCGTCCGACGCGACCCCAAGGCGGTGCCCGCGCTGGCGAAGCTGGCAGCTACCGCTGACGCATGCGCCGAGGCCGCGCTGGCGGCGCTGGGCCGCATCGCCACCGACGAGGCGGTGGCGACTCTGCGCCAGGCCCTCGCCAGCGGCCATGCTGCGAGCCGTCCCGCCGCAGCGCATGCCTGCCTGGCCGCCGCCGAGCACCTCCTCGAACGGCATAAGGACAAGGAGGCCACGGCGCTCTACGACCTGGTCCGCAAGGCGGACGTGCCGGCACCCCTGCGCGCGGCGGCCACTTACCAGGCGATTCTCGTCCGCGGTGCTGGCGGGGCGCCGCTGCTCATTGAGCTGTTGAAGGGCGAAGACGCTGCGCTGGTTGGCGTTGCGCTCCGAGCGGCCCGCGAGCTACCCGGTCCCGAGGTGACGCGGGCCCTCGCGGCCGGAATCGCGACGCTGCCGCCGCGGGTTCAGGTGTTGTTGATCAAGGCGCTGGTGAGCCGCAAGGACCCGCGGGCGTCCAAGGCGCTGGAGTCGCTGGCTGCCAGTAAGGTGGCAGAGGTTCGTGTGGAAGCGCTGGCGGCCCTGGGAGAGGTGGGTGAGGCATCTGCCGTGGCCGTGCTGCTGAAGGCCGCTGGCGGCGCAGGCGCTGAGGCGGCTGCCGCGAGCAGCAGTCTGCGCAGTCTCAGGGGTGAGGGCGTGGACGCCGCGCTCATCGGGGCTATGAAGAGCGGCGGGGCTGACTTGCGGGCAGAGCTGATTGCCGTGCTGGCCGACCGCGGCTGCACCGCCGCCACGGCCGCACTGCTGGACGAGGCGGCCCGTGGCGATGAGAAGGTCGCGCGAGCCGCATTCAAGGCTCTTGGCGTCCTCGCAGGCCCGAGAGACCTGCCGGCTATCGTCAGGCTCCTTGCTGCAGCGAAGGGCGAGGCGGCCCAGGCCGAGACCGCTGTCGTTCTGGTTGCGGGGCGGATCGCCGACCCCTCGAAGCGCGCCGACGCCGTGCTCGCAGCTCTGGCGTCGGCGCGGGAGCCTGCGCCACGAGCCGCTCTGCTACGCGTCCTTGGCAGGATCGGTGGTGAGAAGGCGTACGCGGCCGTCGGGCGAGCCATCGGCGATGACAACGCCGAGGTCAAGGACGCCGCCATCCGGGCCCTGGCGGCGTGGCCAGACGCCAGGGCCGCCGACGCGCTCCTTGGCCTGGCCGAGGATGCCGACAGCGAGGTCCACCGCGTCCTCGCGCTCCGCGGATACGTCCGCTTGCTCGGTCTGGCCAAAGGCGCCGACCCGCGGGCGTCGGTCCACAAGTACGCCGCGGTGTTGGCGACCACGAAGCGGGCCGATGCCAGGAAGCTGGTCCTCGCCGGCCTCGCGGACGTGGCCCACCCCGAGGCGTTGGCGCTGGCGATGACCCAACTCGACGAGGCGGCGGTGCGGGCCGAGGCCGCCTCGGCCGCGGTGAAGATCGCCCGCGCCATCATGGGCACCGACCGCAAGGCGGCCCGAGGGGCCATGGAGAAGGTCCTGGCCCTGCTCAAGAACGGGCCGGTCGCCGCCGAGGCGCGACAGATCGTCCAACAGATCGACAAGTTCGCCGACAGCATTACCGCCTGGCGGGTCGCGGGACCCTACTCGCAGGAGGGGAAGCGATACGACCAGTTGTTCCACATCGCCTTCGAGCCGGAGAAGCCCGACGCCAAGGGCGTCGAATGGCGCATGCTCCCGGCCGGCACTGACCCCAAGCGCCCGTGGATCCTGGACCTGCTGAAGGCCATCGGCGGCGCCCAGCGCGTCGCCTACGCCTTGACGTGGGTCCACTCCGAGGAGGCCCAGCCGGCGCGGCTCGAGCTCGGCAGCGACGACGGCATCAAGGCCTGGCTCAACGGCAAGCTCGTCCACGCCAACAACG
>CAZDNN010000274.1:0-8410 GCA_964506385.1 uncultured Planctomycetota bacterium | reverse complement strand
GGGGGACACAGGGGTCAGCCGATCCATGTCGCGCGCCTTCAAGCGCGCGCTTGGAGAACGCACGGCGATCGTGACAGCGGACAAGCAGGGACGCATCTCGATCCCGGAGGCCCTGCGCTCCGCGGCCCACCTGACGCGGGAGGTGACGGTGGTGGGCGCGGTGGACGCCATCGAGATATGGGATACGGCGACGTACGAGAAGGACGCGCCGGCGCGCCAGGCTGCCTACGATCGCGTGGCGCCGCGTCTGTTCTGACGGTGTGGAAGGGTGAGCGGCCAGCCGCTGGCATGGCTTGGCGTCGGTCGTCGTCAGTGGGCTTGGACATAGGGGCGACGCCCGCGCCCTGTGCGGAGTGATTTCCTGTGGGTCGCACGATCCTGTTCCTGCTGGCGGTGGCTCTCGGTGTGGCTGGTGCGCTTGTGCTTGTCTCGGAGCGCCGCCAGGCCACACAGGTGGGGTACCGCATCGCGACGCTTGAGAGGGAGCGGCTGCGGCTGACCGAGCGGAGCCGCGACCTGTCGGCTCGCGTGGCGCGGCTGAAGACCCCCGCGGAGATGCTCGAGCGGGCCAAGGAGTTCGACCTCGAGGTGCGGCCGCCGGAGGAGCGGCTCAAAGAGCAACTGAAGGACGAGCCGTCCGAGGCCGGCGCACCACGGTAGAGGGGACAACGCGCCGATGAGGGTCCGGGACATCGTCTTGTTCGGCCTGTTGATGGCTGTCGGGGCGTTCTGCTTCCACCGCGAGCGCGAGCGCGACCGGCGCCATCTGGCGGCGCTGCGCGCGCGGGAAGCGGAGGTGGCGCGGGAGGTGGCGCGCCTGCGCGGGCGCCAGCGCGCGCTGCGCGCCGAGGCCGAGGCCCTTCGGACCGATCCCTACTACGTGGAGCGGGTATTGCGCGACCAGTACGGCTGGCGGCCCCCGCGCCGGCTGGTGGAGGCGGTTCCGCCAGTCGATGTCCCGCCGCTGGTCGATCCAGGGGGCGCGCTCGTGGACGCCGGGGTGGGTCTTCCGCCCACGGTGCCGCGCGAGCCCGAGCCGCCGCAGCCTGTGCAGCAGCAGGACCCGCCGCCCGTGCAGCCCAGCCCGCCCGAGCCGCCGCAGCCGCAGGCCGATGCCGACCGCGAGCTGCTGGAACGGCTGGGCTACACGTCGGTGGCGCACTTCCAGCGCAAGATGCTCCCCGACCACCGTACAGGCGAGCTCGACGAGCCCACGCGCCTGCGCGTCCGCACCCTTGCGGCGCTGCTCCAGCGCGCCGGCTATGTCTCGGTGCGCGACTTCCAGCGGGCCCACGGCCTGACCGTGGACGGCGTCTACGGCCAGAGAACTCAACGGGCCGTCATGGCGGAACTGCGAAGGCGGCGCAGCGTCATCGTCGAGAACGGGCACTCTGGCGAGGGCGGGGGCTGAATGCCCACCCGCCGAGCCGCAACCCAGGCAGAGAGACCTGAATGATGAAAGCCGCGATCCTGGCCGCTGGCAAGGGCACGCGGATGCGCGGGCTGTGCGACGAGTTGCCCAAGCCGCTGCTCCCGCTCGCCAATCGCCCCGTGCTGACCCACACAATCGACCAGTTGGAGGACGCGGGGGTCAGTGAGGTGCTTCTGGTCATCGGGCACCAGGCCCCCCTTATCCGGTCGGCACTCGGGGGCCGCTGGAACGGTGTGGCGCTGGAGTACGTCGTGCAGGAGAACCCGCGCGGCACGGGGCAGGCTGCGGCGCTGGCCGAGGAGTTCGCCGCTGGCGAGCCGCTCCTGATGATGTTCGGCGACATCGTCACGTCGGGCCGCCACCTGCCGGACATCGTTCGGATTTACCGCGAGGAGCGGCCGACGGCGGTTCTCTCGGTGCGGTGGTACCGCGATCCTGCATCGGGCGGTGCGGTGTATATCGAGGGGGACCGCGTCACGCGCATCGTCGAGCGCCCGCAGCCGGGCGAGACCACGACCCACTACATCAACGCCGGCATCTTCGTCTTCCCGCCTGCGATCTTCGACCTGCTCCGCGAGGTGGACCTGTCGCCGCGCGGGGAGTACGAGCTGACCGATGCGATCCGCACGCTGCTCGATGGCGGCGGGACCGTGCGGGCCTACGACCTCGAGGGCTTCTGGGTCAACGTCACGGACCCCGCGACCTATCTGGAGGCGCAGCGGGAGCTGCTGGCCGAGATGGCGTGCCCGCGGCCCGATGTCCCCGGAGGCGTCGAGGTGGTCGGCTCCGTGGTGGTCGGGAACGGTTGTGAGCTCGCGCGGTGCTCGCTGGGGCCGGGCGTCAGTGTGGGCGACGGGTGCGCGGTTGGCGAGGGCGCGGTGGTCCGCGACGCGGTCCTGATGGCGGGGGCGCGGGTGGGCGCCGGCGCGGTGGTGGAACGGGCTGTCCTGGGCCTCGGCGCGTCGGTGGGGGAGGGCGTCGAGCTGGTCGGTCCGTCCGACGGCGAGGCGGCCATGGTCCTCCACGGCCAGCATGTCTGATTCCGGTGGCCTTTCCCCATGGAATCGAATAGTGCAGGGGGCTCGTCCGTCAGGCAAAGTGGGCGAGAATGGCCTCTGATAGCGGCAGACCGGCTTATGGCTTCAACCGTCCTCGTCCTCGGATTCTGTTCCCCGTAAGAGCGGGCCTGCAAGGGCGCTTCGCATTGACGCCAGAGGTGGCCGGAAGCCGAAGCGACGACGAGGACGACGACGACGACGAGAACGATGAAGAGGGATCACCGCCTTCGGGAGTCATGCTCGAAATGGGCGGCGTCATTGACACCGGGGTGGCGCCGTGGCACAATGGGGAGGGGAGGGAATCGAGTTCCCGGCCGCCGAGGCCTCACGTATCAGGGGTAGAGTCATGCGTCGAGCACTCTCGTTGTCGTTGCTGGCCGGTCTGGCGTCGCTGTTGGCGGGCTGCCCGGAGTTGCTGGAGCCACAGGCGACGGTGACCAGCGGGCAGAACGCGCCGACGATCGACCAGGCTCAAGCCATTCCCTACAACGGCCCGCGTGCGCGGATCGCCGTGATCACCTTCGACAACAAGACGGGCAAGGGCTACGGCCGGATCGGCCAGGGCATGGCCGACATGCTCGCCACCGAGTTCGTCAACACCAACCGCTACATCGTCCTGGAGCGTCAGGAGCTTGGCGCGGTGACGGCGGAGCAGGATCTGGCCCGCAGCGGGCGGATCCAGCCGGGGACCGGGGCGCCGACGGGGCAGATCGAGGGTGCCGAGCTGCTGGTGATGGGCGCGCTGACGGCCTTCGAGCCCGACTACCAGGGCGGGGGCATCGGGATCGGCGGCGGCCGCATCCACCACCGGCGCGGTTCGTTCGGCGGCCTGGGCCTGGGCCTGAAGCAGTCGTACGTCGCGATCGACCTGCGCGTGGTCGATGCGCGGACCTCTCGGATCGTGGCGGCGACTACGGTCGAGGGGCGCGCGTCCGACATCGGGGGGATGATCGGCGCCGGCGGCTTCGGGCGTCATAGTGTCCTCGGCGTCGGCCTGGGCGCCTTCCGCAACACCCCGATGGAGAAGGCCGTCCGCGTCTGCCTCGCCCAGGCCGTGCAGTTTGTCATCTCGAAGACACCGGCCAACTACTACCACTTCAACGCCGCAGGCCAGCCCGTCGGCGCGCAGCCCGTGGCCCCACCACCGCCGCCCGTCCAGCCCGTGGCCCCGCCGCCGCCCGTCCAGCCCCAGCCTGTGCAGCCCCAGCCTGTGCAGCCCCAGCCTGTGCAGCCAGCGCCGCCGGCCGGCGGGCAGTTGCCGGCGCAGGTATACGTGAAGGCCGGCGCGGTGAAGGTCTATCAGCAGGCGCAGTTCACCGCGGCCGCCATCGCCACCGTGACGCGGGGCACCGCGCTCCGCGTCCAGGCCCAGCAGGGCGATTGGTACGGGGTGCAGCTCCCTGACGGCAAGCTCGGCTGGATCATGAAGAACTTCGTCCAGACCCAGCCCGTGCAGTGACCTGGTTCATGCCTCACGCCCTGGGTGTCTTACCGTACGCCTTGATTCTCACGGGAGCCACTTGCTTCACGTCTGCTGGCTCTGCCCCCTCGCCTCGCTCTGCGTGAGACTCCCCCTTTTTCCTCCAATCGCTGCATGTGTATATGTGCCAATGGGATAGGGCGTTTGGCGTGATCTGCGCTTCATGGGAGGAGGAGATTCACCACAGAGACACGGAGGGCGCAGAGAAGAGAAGAGGGAGCCGGGAAGAGGGTGAACCGCCAAGGCCGCCAAGGGCGCCAAGGGTGCGGAACTGGGGAGGGGGAGCCGGTCGTGGGCGGACGGGCTCCCCCTTTGGACGTGCGTGCGGGCTAGTCGGCGAGCCACTCGGTGTGGAAGGAGCCTGGCTTGTCGAGGCGCTCGTAGGTGTGGGCGCCGAAGTAGTCGCGCTGTGCCTGGATGAGGTTGGCGCTCAGGCGCGGGCGGCGGTAGCTGTCGAAGTAGCACAAGGCCGAGCTGAATGCCGGGATGGGGATGCCGAGCTGGCTGGCAGTGGAGACGACGAGGCGCCAGCTCTTCTGGGCGCCTTCGACGATCTTCTGGAAGTAGGGGTCGAGGAGCAGGTTGGGCAGCGCGGGATCGCGGTCGAAGGCATCCTTGATCTTGTGGAGGAATCGGGCGCGGATGATGCATCCGCCGCGCCAGATCATGGCGATCTCGCCGAAGTCGAGGCTCCAGCCGTACTCATTGCCTGCCTCGCGCATGAGGGCGAATCCCTGGGCGTAGGAGCAGACCTTCGAGGCGTAGAGAGCCTTGCGGATGGCCGCGATGGCCTTGTTGGTCTCGATGCCTCGCCACCGCTGGCTGCGTGGGCCGCGTAGGATCTTCGAGGCGGCGACCCGCTCGTCCCTGACGGCGGAGATGCATCGGGCGAAGACGGCCTCGGCGATGGTGGGGGCCGGGACGCCGAGGTCGAGGGCGTCCTGGCTCGTCCACTTGCCCGTGCCCTTCTGCCCGGCCTTGTCCATGATGACCTCGACGAGGGGCTTGCCGGTGTCGGGGTCAGTCCTGGCGAAGATGTCGCGGGTGATCTCGATGAGGTAGCTGTCGAGGTCCCCGCGGTTCCAGCGGGCGAAGACCTGATGGAGCTGTGCGGCGTTGAGGCCGAGGGCGTTGGCCATGATGTAGTAGGCTTCGCAGATGAGCTGCATGTCGCCGTACTCGATGCCGTTGTGGACCATCTTGACGTAGTGGCCGGCGCCGTCGGGGCCGATGTAGGTGCAGCAGGGGGCGCCGTCCACCTGGGCGGCGACCTTGGTGAGGATGGGCTTGACGAGGGTCCAGGCCTTTTTCTGGCCGCCGGGCATGATGGCGGGGCCTTTGAGGGCGCCTTCCTCGCCGCCGCTGACGCCGGTGCCGATGTAGAGGATGCCCTTGCGCTCGAGCGCCGCGTTGCGGCGGATGGTGTCCTTGAAGTAGGAGTTGCCGCCGTCGATGATCAGGTCGCCCTTGTCGAGCAGGGGGGCGACCTTGGCGATAAAGTCGTCCACCGGCTGCCCTGCCTTTACCATGAGCATGACCTTGCGGGGCCGCTTGATGGAGCCGATGAAGCGGCGGAGGCTGTAGCTGGGGACGATGTTCTTCCCTGCGCACTTGGCGGCGACGAACTCGCGGGTCCGCGCGTTGGTGCGGTTGTAGACGGCGCAGGTGAAGCCCTTGCTCTCGACGTTGAGGGCCAGGTTCTGGCCCATCACGGCCATGCCGATGATGCCGAAGTCGGCTGTCGGCTCGGGCTTCTTGCGGGAGCCCCGCATTGTCCGCTTCTTTGCCATGCGACGCACTCCTGTCGTTCGGTGGCGTGGGCGATAGAGGGAGACGACGTACGCCAGGGCGTATGATACGGGCGGGCCGGCCGCGCGTCAAGTCACTTGGGCGAGAGGTAGAGCTGGGGGGGCGGGTCGCCGTCGGCTTCCGTGGCGGCGTCCAGGCGGCGGCGGAGGTTGGTGTCGAGGGAGAGCTCGACGCCGCGGCGCTGGAGGATTCGCAGGGCGCGGAAGTCGCGGATGCCGTCGCAGAGGTCGAGCTCGACGGTGCGGAGCTTGGGCAGACGGGTGATGGCGGCAAGGTTGACGACGCGATCGCACTCGCGCAGCGAGAGGACCTCGAGGTTGCCGAGTCCGGCGAGCGGGCTGAGGTGGTCCACGTTGCGGCAGTCGGCGAGATGAAGGGCGCGGAGGTTGGTGAGACGGCTGAGAAGAGCGAAGTCAGCAGGATGGCCGCTCCAGCGAAGGGAGAGGGATTCGAGGCGGGTCAGGCTGTCGAGGCCGCGCAGGCGGCTGCCGTCCAGGTCGCCCTCGAGGCTCAGGGCGCGCAGGTCGGGCAGGGCGGCGAGGGGTGTGAGGTCGGGCGTCTGCGAGCAGGTGAGCCCGAGCTGGCGGAGGCGGCGCAGCTTCGCCAGTGGTCTCAGGTCGTCCACCTCGGGGTCGAGGCGGATGCTCAGCGAGGTGAGCTGGGTCATCGCCGCCAGGTGCCGCAGGGAGGTGAGGCGAGGGCCGGTGGGCAGGTGAAGGACCCGCAGTGACGTCAGGTGCGCAAGGGGGCGCAGGCTCGTCGTGAGGGTTCCGCAGGAGTAGACGTGCAGGCCGGTGACACCGCGCACGGTCGCGAGTGCGGAGAGCGGGACGCCGAGGCCGAAGGTGACGAGGGTCACATCGCTGCCCGCTGGCAGCGGCGGCAGGCTGGGGATAGCCTTGGCGTCGGCCCAGACGACGAGGGGCCCGCGATGGTCCACGAGCGCGCGGCTCAGGGCAGCGCGTCCGTCGGCGGTGTTTGCGAGGATGCCGGCCAGCGTCCGCGGCCCGCGGTTGACGCTTAGGGTCACAGTCGGGCCGTCCCAGCGGAAATCGAGCACCGCCCCTCTGTGGCGCTCCCTGATGGGGAAGACCAGGGAGACGATGCCGCAGGCGAACTCGGCGGGAGGGGTCACCGTCCGTCCCACGATGTTCACCCACGCGCTCGCATCCTGTGCTCGGCCCAGCGGAGCGGGCACTGCCGTGACGAACTGGCCGTTGACCATCACGGTGGCTCTTGAGGGCTTCGACTCCAGCGCGCAGCGGAGCTCGTTGCGCAGTGGACCCTCGACCCAGACCCGCTGCGGCTGGCCCTGGAGCACGCGCCGCAGTGGCCACAGGTCGGCGATCTGGTGGCAGCCCAGGAGATCCAGGTGCTGGAGCTTCGTGAGGTTCCTCAGGGGCTCGATGTTAGTGAGGGCGGCGGCGCCGTGGAGGTCGAGATGCTCGAGGTCCGTCAGGTCGGCAAGTGGGCGGAGGTCGGCGACCTGGGGGCACTGGCTGAGGTCGAGGTGGGTGAGGCGGGTAAGGCGGCGGAGGGTGCTGAGGTCGGAGAGTCGTTCGCAGTGGCGGAGGCCGAGCCAGGTCAGCCGCGTGAGCGCGGCGAGCGGCGAGATGTCCTCGATGCTGCTGCCCTGGAGGACGAGGACGCCCAGGCGCCGCAGGTGGGCAAGAGGCGTGAGGTCGGTCACGGCGTCGGCGGCGCGGATCTGGAGCAGCCTGAGGTCCTTGAGGCTGGCGAGCGGCGACAGGTCGGTGAGACCCTCCCCGCCGTAGATGTGGAGGACCTTGAGCTTGGTGAGCCTGGCCAGGGGCCTGAGGTCTGTGGCGTCGTCGCAGCGCAGGATGAGGGATTCCAGCTCGGTGAGCTCTGCCAGTGGCGACAGGTCGGCGACCCCGAGATTGGCAACCACGTTCAATGCCTTGAGCGCTTTGAGCCGGCTGATGGGCTTGAGGTCGTTCACCGTGCCGGCGTAGAGGGCGTAGTAGATGCCCGCGGGCAGGTCGGGGACATCGCGAATCCCCGGCTCATCGACGCACCAGATCGTCAGGGGGTTGCAGCGGAGCTTGACGGCGGAGCGGATCTCGGAGCGGCCCGTCGTGGTTCCCAGGCGGACGCCGAGCAGCGCCCCTTCCTTGCCATCCTCGCCGAGTGCGAACACGCAGGCGCCGTGCTTCTGGAACCGCAAGGTGGTCTTGTCCGGCCACAGATAGGGCATCCAGAGCCCGCGCCGCGAGGAGCACAGGAGCCACTCGCCGGGCATCAACTGGAAGTGCTTCTCGCGGCGGGTTGTGGTGAACACCGTGATGGGAACGCGCCGCGCGAGGCCGTCATCCTCGGGGGCGCTCGCCGACGCCGCGCCGGCCAGGATGGCGACACAAATACCCAGTGGCACGAGGCGTGCCTGAGAGGAGGGCGAACTCACCGGCGTTCCTTCTCACGGGGCATACACGCGCCCTGGGGTGGAGCGCGGGGATACGGGGCAAATCTATTGTCCACAAGCACTCCCCAGTTGTCAACACAAATCCGACCCGCGCGGAGGCGGTTGCGCTGTCGGTCGCGCGGCGACATCTTGGTAGTTCCCGTTGCGGATCGCTCCAATGGGAGGGCGAGGCTCCTGCCGAGCCGCCC
>CAZDNN010000273.1:0-8418 GCA_964506385.1 uncultured Planctomycetota bacterium | reverse complement strand
GGCCCGAAGACCCGCACGCAGTCCGAACGGACTTCTGCCACGGGCTGCTAGCCCTGGAGGCTTCATGCTGTTGGGTCAGTACAATCGGCGACGGGCAAGACTGCCATGAGGATGGTGAGGGAGGCTCGGGCGCAGCCGCAATCGCGGTTGATCGGGCCGGGGGGCTCTGCTATAATCACCGAGCTATTTGGCCTGAAATCCCAAGCGGTTACGTTCGCGAGTGGCACATGGCCAGACGCAAGGGGTCATCCCGCAGCCGCGCTGCCGATCTGCTGGACCAGGCGGCCTCGGTCCGCGTGGATACGCTCGACGAGTATTCGATCCCCGTCTCGAACCGGCTGCGGCGGCTGCCGCCGTATCTGTTCGGGCGGCTGAACGCGATGAAGTACCAGCTTCGGCGGGCCGGCGCGGACATCATTGACCTGGGGATGGGCAACCCCAGCGACGCGACCCCGGAGCCGATCGTCGATAAGCTCTGCGAGGCCGCCCGCGACCCCCGCAACCACCGCTACTCTGTCTCCACCGGCCTCTTCAACCTGCGCAGGGAGGCCGCCGCCTACTATGCTAAGCAGTGGGGCGTCGAACTCGATCCCGAGAGCGAGATCATCGCGACGATCGGCTCCAAGGAGGGCTTCTCCCACATGTGCCTGGCCCTCCTCGGGCCGGGCGATACGGCGCTGGTGCCGACCCCCACCTTTCCCATCCATATCTACGCCGTCGCCCTCGCGGGCGCCAATGTGATCAACATCCCGCTCAGCCCGGACCCAGAGGAGTTCCTCGGCCATATCGTCTACGCCATGGAGCACCTTTACCCGCGGCCCAGGGTGCTCATCCTGAACTTCCCGCACAACCCGACCGCCGCGGTCGTGGACCCCGGGTTCTACGAGGAGGTGGTCGCCATCGCCAAGCGGTTCGATCTGCTGGTGATCAGCGACCTGGCCTACGCCGAGACGACCTTCGACGGCTACAAGGCGCCGAGCTTCCTCCAGGTCAAGGGCGCGAAGGACGTCGGCTGCGAGTTCACCACCATGTCCAAGAAGTACAACATGGCAGGGTGGCGGCTCGGCTTCTGCGCTGGGCATCCCGAGATGGTGCGGGCTCTGGCGAAGATCAAGGGGTACTACGACTACGGGATCTTCCAGCCCATCCAGATCGCCGCGATCATCGCGTTCCGCCACTGCGATGCGTACGCGGTGGAGCAGGCGAAGGTCTACGAGGCACGGCGCGACTGCCTGTGCAGCGGCCTCGAACGGATAGGCTGGGACGTGACGCCGCCTAAGGCGACCATGTTCGCCTGGGTGCCGATCCCAGAGCCGTGGCGGGAGATGGGCTCGATCGAGTTCGCCCTCAAGCTCATGCGCGAGGCCGAGGTCGCGGTGGCGCCGGGCCGCGGCTTCGGCGAGGCGGGCGAGGGCTATCTGCGGATCGCGCTCGTCGAGAACGACAAGCGCATCCGCCAGGCGGTCCGCCAGATCCGGCGCGCCCTCCAGTGAGACACGACGCGCTGCCGAGCGGGAGGATGGCGGAAGAGAAAGGAAGAGCAGGGACGAGGACAACGATGAGGACGAGGACGAGCAAGGGATGAAGACCTTCCCCGGCGGCGTACATCCACACGACCGCAAAGAGCTGTCGAAAGGCAAGGCCATCGAGCCGCTGCCAGCGCCGGCCGAGGTCGTGCTGCCCATGTCGCAGCACATCGGGGTGCCGTGCGCGCCGACGGTGAAGAAGAAGGACGCGGTGCGGATCGGCCAGGTGGTCGGCGAGCCGGACCCGTCGAGCCCCAGGCGCTTCGTCTCGGCGCCCGTCCACGCCAGCGTGTCGGGCAAGGTGGTGGCCGTCGAGGAGCGGCCGCATCCCCTTGGCCGGGCGACCCTGGCGGTCGTCATCGAGAATGACGGCGAGGACGCCTGGGCCGAGGGCGTGCTCGAGGACACCGACCCCGAGACCCTCGACGACGATGCGATCAAAGACCGCATTCAGGCGGCCGGCATCGTCGGAATGGGTGGCGCCGCGTTCCCCACACACGTCAAGCTCAGCCCACCGCCGGACAAGCCGATCGACACGGTCATACTCAACGCCGCCGAGTGCGAGCCCTACCTGACCTGCGACTACCGCCTCATGCTCGAGCGGACCGACGACCTGATCGAGGGCGTCCGCCTCATCGGCAGGGCACTCGGCGCCAGCAAACTGGTCGTCGGCGTCGAGGCCAACAAGCCGGACGCCGCGGCAGCCCTCCGCAAGGCCGCCGCCGGCAGAGGCGTCGCCGTCGAGGTGTGCAGGGTCAAGTACCCCCAGGGCGCCGAAAAGCAGCTCATCTACGCCATCACCCGCCGCAAGGTCCCCGCCGGCGGCCTCCCGCTCGAAGTCGGCGTCGTGGTCCAGAACGTCGGGACGGCGCTCGCCATCCGCGACGCCTGCTGCACCGGCAAGCCCCTCGTCGAGCGGGTCGTCACCGTGACCGGCGAGGGGGTGGACAATCCGGGCAACTGGCTGGTGCGCCTCGGCACGCCGATCTCAGCGCTGCTCGAGGCCGCGGAGATCCGCAGCGACGCCCGCCGCGTGATCTCAGGCGGGCCGATGATGGGCATCGCCCAGGCCTCGACCGACGTGCCGGTCATCAAGGGCATGTCGGGCCTCACCGTGCTGCGGGGCGAGGTGCCCGCGACGTGGCGGGCCTGCATCGGTTGTGGGCGGTGCGTGGACGTGTGTCCCATGAACCTGATGCCGACCGAGATCGGCATCGCCTGCGAGCGGGGGGACGTCGATGCCATCGCGGCGACCCAGATCCTCGACTGCTTTGAGTGTGGGTGCTGCACCTACGTGTGTCCCGCCAAGCGGCCGATCGTTCAGTGGGTGAAGTTCGGCAAGGCCGAGCTCGCCAAGCGCCGAGCACAGCAGCAGAAGCCGAAGGCAGGCTGACCGAATGCGAGACGACAGCGCGACACCAGGGAACGGCGAGGAGCCGGCTGCCGAGGAGCCGCGGCCCTTCCTCGTCACGGCCTCGCCCCATCTCCGCTCGCCGGAGTCCATCCCGCGCATCATGTGGACGGTGGTGGCGACGCTGCTCCCGGCCATTGGATGGGGCGTATACGTCTTCGGCCCCCGCGTGCTGTGGCTCGTGTTTCTGGGCGTGGCGAGCGCGGCGGTGGCGGAGGCCGCGTGCCAGGTGCTGCGGAAGCGGCCTATCACCGTTAGCGACGGCAGCGCCGTGCTGACCGGGATCTTCGTGGTGCTCGTCTTCCCCGTCCATGTGCCGTGGTACGTGATCGTGGCGGGGTCGGTCTTCGGCGTGGCCATCGCCAAGCACGCCTTCGGCGGCCTGGGGTGCAACATCTGGAACCCCGCGCTGGCCGGCCGCGCCTTCGTGCTGGCCTCGTGGACGGCGCTCGTGACCGTCGGCGCCGGCTGGCCCGTGGCCTTCCATTACCAGAAGCAGGCCGATGCCGTCACGGCTGCGACGCCGCTGACCAGGATGAAGCAGGGGGTGCGGCAGGATCTCAAGAAGCGCAACGAGGCGGTCCAGGCGCAGATCCGCGACTACAACGGCAAGGTCGAGCAGAAGGCCATCGCGCCGACAAGGGAGGAGAACGCGGCCCAGGCGCTCCACCGCGGCGGCCAGGTCACCGTCCCCACGACCCGGGCGGAGGCCGCCGAGGCCCTGGCGGCGCTCAGGGAACGGTCGGGCACACCGTTGACCGACCTGATCCTCGGGCGGGTCGGTGGCTGCGTGGGGGAGGTGAGCGCCGTGGCGCTGCTGGCCGGCGGGCTGGTGCTGCTGGTGCTGGGGCACATCCGCTGGCAGATTCCCGTCTTCTACCTCGGCACGGTCGCGCTCCTGGCGTGGGCCGTGCCGACGGCCGTGCAGGGGGCGGACCTCGTGCCATCGGCGACCGGCGGGGTCTATCTGGCCGAGCCGACGACGTACTATGTCTTCGGCCAGCCGCTCTTCCACCTGTTCGCAGGCGGCCTGTTCCTCGGCGCTTTCTTCATGGCCACGGACATGGTCACCTCGCCGGTGACGGGCAAGGGCCAGGCGGTCTTCGCCATCGGCTGCGGCGTGCTAACCGTCGTCATCCGCAGGTTCGGCGGCTACCCCGAGGGCGTGTGCTACGCCATCCTGCTGATGAACACCGCGAGTCCCCTCATAGATCGCTACACCAGGCGCAAGGCCTTCGGCCGGAGGCCCAAGAGCAATGAGTGACGCCGTCCGCTTCCCCCTCGTCCTCGGCATCATCAGCCTGTGCTCGGCGGCAGGGCTCGCGCTCAGCTACACGCTGACCCGCGACGAGATCCGATTCCAGCAGGAGCTCAGGAAGGCCCGTGGCCTCGCCGGCGTGCTCGGCATCGAGCTCGACGAGGAAGCGATCAAGCGTGGCGAGGTCCCGTGGAGCGAGTCCCGCTACGAGGGCCGCAAGGGCGACCCAGAGCCGAGCTTCACCGTCTACGAGCTCAAGGACGCCACGCGCGGGCTCCTCTACGCCGCCGAGGGCAAGGCCCAGGGCTACTCCAGCAAGATCCATCTCGTGGCCGGCGTGGATCAGGGCATCGAGCAGGGTGTGGAGCAAGCGACGGCGCTCGCCGTCAAGATCATCAGCCAGCTCGAGACGCCCGGCCTCGGCAGCAAGTGCGTGGAGCCCGAGTTCCAGGAGCAGTTCCGCGATCTGCCGTACCGCCAGCTCGATCTGATCAAGGGCGTGCCCTACCGCGACCCCACGGACGCCGAGAGCGCGAAGCAGAACGTCGCGGGCATCACGGGCGCAACGATCACCTCGACCGCCGTGGTCCGCGCCGTCGAGCTGGCCTGCGCCCGCATCCGCTACCACCTCGAGCACAAGGGCGACCGCAGCCCGTCCAGGCCATTGGCACAGGCAGAAGGGGAGTAGCCCCGTGGACGAGGAGACCCTAAGGAAGGTCGTCGAGGCGCTGCTCTTCGCCGCCGACGAGCCGCTGAAGACGAGCCGCGTCGCCAACGTCATCCCGGGGGTGGATGGCCACGCCGTGCGACGGGCCATCACCGCGCTCCAGGCGGAGTACGCGGAAGCGGGCCGCGGCATCCAGATCGAGGAGGCCGCAGGCGGCTTCCGCATGCTCTCGAACCGCGACTACGCGGAGTTCGTCGAGCAGCTCCGCAAGCGCGAGCGCAAGCTCCGACTCTCCCAGGCCGCCTTCGAGACCCTCGCCATCGTCGCCTACCGCCAGCCGATCCACCGCGCGGACATTGAGGCCATCCGCGGCGTCGCCGTCGATTCCATCCTCCGCATGCTCCAGGAGCGGGGCCTCATCCGCGTCGTCGGACGCGCCGACATCCTCGGCCATCCCTTCCTATACGGCACCACCAGGCGATTCCTCGAAACCTTTGGACTCAACACCCTCGGCGACTTGCCCAACGTCGAGGAGTTCCAGCTCCCGTGATCGCCACCCTCGAGCACAACCCCCGCGTCCTGGCGTCGCCGGACGACGCACCCCTGCCAGGCGACATCGGCGAGAGGCTGGCGGTGGCCGAGCTGCGGCAGGGCTGGTGCATCGCCCTCGACGCCGTCGAGCCGATCGCCGTCGCAGAACTCCAGCGCACCGAGGAGCACGGCGCCCGAGTCCTCGTGCAGAGCGGCGGCCCGCCATTCGACGTGCACGTCTGCCTGCCGCGGGGCGAGGTCGTCGCCGCCATCGACCGCCTCCTCGATCTCTCCGAGGACGCACAGCGGCTCCACGCCGCACTCATCGGCGCCGTGACGGCATACGAGCGCGACGCCTGGACCCTGCGCTGCGGCGAGCGGACCCTGGCCGTCGGCGGACGCACCCTCGTCATGGGCATCGTGAACGTCACGCCCGACTCCTTCTCCGACGGCGGCGACTTCTACGACCGCGCGGCCGCCATCGCCCACGGTCGGCGCCTCGCCGATGAAGGCGCCGACATCCTCGACATCGGCGGCGAATCGACCCGGCCGGGGGCAGGAGCGGTTGGTGTGGATGAGGAGTGTGAGCGGGTTCTGCCCGTCATCGAGGCCCTTGCGAGCGGCGTCGACGTGCCGATCTCAATCGACACCTCGAAGGCGGACGTGGCGCGGCGCGCCGTGGAGGCAGGAGCCGCGATGATCAATGATGTCACGGCGCTGCGCGGTGACCCCGACATGGCGCGGGTCGCCGCCAACGCCCGCGTGCCCGTCGTCCTCATGCACATGAAGGGCACGCCGCGCACGATGCAGAAGGACCCGCGTTACGGCGATCTGATGGGGGAGATCCTCGCAGCCCTGCGCGGCTCCATGGCCATCGCCGTCAGAGCCGGCGTGCCGGAGGACCAGCTCGTCGTGGACCCCGGCATCGGCTTCGGCAAGACGGTCGAGCACAACCTGGCGATCCTGCGCTGGCTGCCCCAGCTCAGGAGCCTGGGCTGCCCGATCCTGCTGGGCACATCGCGCAAGAGCTTCATCGGCGCAATCCTGGGCGTGGAGGTCAGCGACCGCGTCTTCGGCACGGCGGCCACAGTGGCCTGCGGGATCGCCCGCGGCGCACGCATCGTCCGCGTCCACGACGTCGCCCAGATGCGCCAGGTCGCGCGAATGACCGACGCCATCGTCGGTCGGTAGCGCGCCGCGCCGCCCATCGTTCCTCCCGCCAGATAGCGCTGCAACGGGTCGGGACCCGCGTCCCGCGAGCCGGATGCCCGGGTGGTGAGGCCGCGGCTTGGGTGTCATGCCATTTGCGCAAATGCCGCCACCATCCGGCCAACTCCTCCCTGCATCTGCGGCACGCTCTCGCACGGGCCCGCCCGGCGAGACGGGATGCTGGTGTGAGGCGTCCGTGTCGCATAGGCGGCGCCGTGAGCGCCTCGGCAGCAGGGCGGTGGCATGGTCATCATGCCATTTGCGCAAATAGCGCGACGATCCACCAGCTCCTCCCTGCATCTGCGCCACGCTCTCGGAAGAGGCTGTCTGGCGAGACGGGATGCTGGTGTGAGGCGTCCGTGTCGCATAGGCGGCGCCGTGAGCGCCTCGGCAGCAGGGCGGTGGCATGGTCATCATGCCATTTGCGCAAATGCGGCGATGAGCCAGGCACGGGTGCGCGCCGCGGGGGGGCGAGATGCACGCTGCATGACGGCACTGCTTGGGGGCGATGGCGAGTGGCGGAGAGCCGCGAGCATTGGGCCTACAAGACGCGCAGGACCACGAGTGTGATGTCGTCGTGCTGGGGGGCCTCTTCCTGGTGGGCGTCTACGGCGGCGACGAGGGCCTCGACGGTTTGCTGGGCAGGGCGGATGCTGGCGCCGCGGAAGGCTCGGGCGAGGGCCTGCTCGCCGAGGTCCTCGCCGAGCAGGTTCTTGGCCTCGGTGGCCCCGTCGGTGTAGAAGCACAGGCAATCGCCATGCTGGAGCGAGAGGTGCTTCTGGCGCAGGCTGTCACGGAACTTATGGTCGGGCAGAAGGCCGATCGCCGGCCCCGTGACGCGGACGGCGCGGGTGCCCGACAGGGTGGGGCGGGCGAGGAGGGGCGGGTTGTGGCCGGCGTTGAGCAGGGTGAGCTTGCGGGCCGCGGGGTCGAGCACGGCGTAGATGGCGGTGATGAACATGCCGCGCAGCAGGTCGCGCTGGACCAGGTGGTTGGTGAAGGCAAGGGTGTCGAGCGGGGTGTGGCCGTTGGCGGCGACCATGCGGAGGATGGAGCGGAACATGACCATGACCATCGCCGCCGGGACGCCCTTGCCCGACACGTCGGCCACAATGAGGGCCTGGCAGCCGTTGCCCAGTGGGATGAAGTCGAAGTAGTCGCCACCGACGTCGCGGCAGAAACGGCTGTACGACGCGATGTCGAAGCCGGCCAGGCGAGGCATCTCGTCGGGCAGGAGTTTCTTCTGGATGTTGCGGGCCTGCTCGATCTCGGCCTCGGAAGCGACAATCGAGGTGTGGATATTGGGCAGGACGGAGGATGCCTCGGCCGGCGGGGCGGGCTCCCGCAGAACACCCTCCCGTCTTCTGGCGGCCTCCCGCGCCTCGCGGTCCTGGGCAGCACGGCTCATCCTGGCGATGCGCCGCTCCGCCTCCTGGACGCTGCATAGAGCTTGCGTGATGTCTCCCTCGGGCGCCACGTCCGCCAGGTAGGCGCGGATCTCGTCATTCAGGCTGCCGAAGTTGAATTGCTCGGAGGGCCTCGTAGACACCGCGCGCTCTCCGTCCGCACATGCCCCGCCGTACTTCCTTACTCAGTATAGCCCGACTCCGGAACACCTGCAAAGGACGCGCTTGACATTCCGCTCCGCATGTCTAACCATGATAGGCGGATATGAGCAGAAATGCTTTCCTACTCTTGGCTGTGGGCCTGGCGGCAGCAGGCTGTGGGCGGAGGCGGGTGCCCGTAGCTCCACCGCGGCCCTCCCGCTCCCCGCGCCCACAGGAACCAGCGACGAGGCCCAGCGCGCGCCCGACGC
>CAZDNN010000272.1:0-8456 GCA_964506385.1 uncultured Planctomycetota bacterium | reverse complement strand
GTGGACCTCATCGGCGATGCCAGTGGCGGCCAGCCACAGTGCGATGGGGCCGTAGCCGCATCCGAGGTCGAGCGCCCTCCCCCATCGCGGCCCGCTCCGCTCGATCTCGCGCAGCAGAAGCTGGGTGCCCCGATCGACCTGGAAGGAGCTGAAGGCATCCACCGGGATGTCGAGGGCGACTTGCTGCTGCCCCCAGCGGACCCTGACCTGCTTCTTGAGATAGAGGTCCGCAGGGTCGGGGTCCATGGCGGGGCCTTTCGCTACTCCCACGCCGAGCGCAGCTCGTGGACCTCGAGGGACAGGACCCGCGCGTCGCCGCCTGAAGCGTAGATGCCCAGGCTGCGGTCGTCCAGGCCGGGCAGGAAGCAGGTGGGCATGGAGACCCGCCCGTCGTTGCCGAACACCTCGATGCTCGTGCGGTCGAGCAGGATCTGGAGGCGAATCCGGCCGTCCTGGAGCCTCAGCGGCGCGTCCTTGCCGAGGCACGAGAGCGTCTCCGTGCCGACGTCGTATCGGACTGGCTCCCCGCGCAGGGTGAAGCCGACCTCGGTGGCCGTGCCGGGGTCGATCTCGGCGCGGATGTCGAACAGCTCGCCGCGGAGGCCCGCCAGGGGGTTCTCGCCCGGCGAGAGCGGCTGGCCCTCCCAGCGATGGGAGTGCTCGCGGATGCCCTCGATCTCGCGGACGGGCGCGATGAACAGACGGATGCCGTCGGGCGTGGTGCGGAGGGTGAGCTCGCGGGGGAAGCTCATCTGCTGGTTGAAGGGCATCCCCGGGTACTCGCCCTTGGCCATCCAGGCGATCTGGAGGCGGCGGCCGTCGGAGGGTGGCACGTCGCTCCAGGTCTGCGCGGCGTAGCAGTGGGCGCCCCAGTTGGAGCGGAGCGACTCGCCCTCGGGGGTGAAGGTGGTGCCGTCGAAGGAGCCGAGCAGGTAGTTCCCGCTCGCGCCCCAGAAGACCCACCGCGTGTCCGCGGGGTCGCCGTCGACGGGCAGCTCGAAGAAGTCGGGGCACTCGCTGGCGCCCTCGATGTGGACGTCGGACAGGCGGCTCCACTCCTTGAGGTCGGGCGAGCCGAAAAGTGCGTAGTCGTTTCCGTCGAGGAAGAGGGCCATGACCCACTTGCCGGTGGGCTCGTGCCAGATGACCTTGGGGTCGCGGTTGCGGGCGGCGACGTGGCCGAGGACGGGGTTGCCCTCGTACTTGGTCCAGGTGCGGCCGCGGTCGTTGCTGTAGGCGATGCTCTGGGTGAAGGGCTGGCCCTCGGACTCGGGGCTCGTGCCGCCCGCCGAGGTGTATATGCAGACCAGCACGGCCTCCTCGCCTGTCTGGAATCCCGCCGTGTTGCCCCAGTCCACGACGCCCGAGCCGGAGAAAATCGTGCCCAGCTCGTCGGGGTGGATGGCGTGGTCGAGCTGGGTCCAACGGACCATGTCGGGGCTGACGGCGTGTCCCCAGGTCATGTGGCCCCAGTTGATGCCGAAGGGGTTGTGCTGGAAGAAGAGGTGGTACTCGCCCTTGTAGAACATCAGGCCGTTCGGGTCGTTGGTCCAGTTCGTCTTCGGGGTGAAGTGGAACTGGGGGCGATAGACTTCCCTGTAGGCAGGCTCGTCGCTCACGGCTCTCTCCTCAGACTATCTGCCGCGCCGGCCTGAGCACGAAGACCTCGGTGGATGTGCGGTCCGCCGGGGTCGCCAGCAGGACTGGCGTCCTCCCAGTCACTCCATCCCTCCATCGGCTCTACGCGCGAGGGGCTGATGCCAGAGGGACTTCCAGTAGGCTTGGTCGGTCGCGTAGGGGTCGATGGGGGCGTCCGGCGCGAGGCGGTCGGGCAGGATGCCGTAGAACTGCATCTCGCGGATGTAGTGCTGGTTGGGCCGGAAGCCGGGCATGTCGAAGCGCTTGACCCGCTCGAGATGCTCCTTCGTTGCCGTGACGGCCTTCAGGAGCGCCTGGTAGTCGGGGTCGGCGGCGTTGGCGAAGACGGGCATCGGCTTGCCGGTCAGCTCGTCCACGCGCTTGTCGTCCTTGCAGATGCCGTAGCCGCCAGCCTCCCTGGCGAGTGGGGCGAGGAGGAGGAGGGACCTCTCGGGCCGCGTGAGGTCGAAGATGAGGTGGTTGGAGAAGCGATGGCGGGGGTCGGCGTTGTTGATCCTGCCCGTGGTGCCGATGCCCATGTTGTCGCCGGGGTCCCGCGGCAGCCGCCGCTTGCCCTTGTGGCAGGATTCGCAGCGGCGCGCGAGGACGGCCTTGGTGTGGCCGCCCCATCCCTGGCCGCCGACCGTGCCGGAGCCGAGGGCGGCATACGTCCCTGGGTAGGCGGCGGCGCTGTCGATCCAGAGGCGGATGAGGGTGCGCTCGCGGTCGGAGACCTCCACGCCGTGGTGGCTGCCGTCGATCTTGCTCATGATGCGGCTGGCGGAGGAGCCGATGCGCCGGGGCGCGTAGTTGCCGCGAGGCAGGTTGCGGCCGTCGGAGATCTGGCCGCGGACCGTGAGCGTGAAGTAGCTGTGGGAGTACATCGGCCCCCGGTCGCCCGCGAGGATGACGCCGCCGGAGCGCGGCCCGCCCTTCTTCGTGGCCTCGTAGCCGTGGCAGGCGACGCAGTGCCTGTCCAGGATCGGCTGGATGTCTCGCGGGAAGTCGATGACGTCGGGCACGCCGGCGATCGGCTCGATGCGGCTCGGCGGCCGCCGCATGGCCAGCAGGTCGAGGGTCGGCGGGGGGGTCTTGGTGCGCTGCTCGTGGCAGCCGACGCAGCCGAAGGTCTCGCCCGGCTGCACGGTGACGAAGCTCTGCATCCGCTTGACCGACATCCCCCGCTCGTCGAGCGCGACGAAGAACAGGGAGCGCAGGGCTGGCAGCTCGAAGTACGCCGAGCCGTCGGCCTCGACTGGCACCGTGCCCAGGATCCGTTCGAGGGTGAAGGACCCGCCGTAAGTGATCGGCTCCCAGCCGCCGCTGAAGTTGACGGGCTTGGGCAGCGTCTCGAGGACAAGCAGACTCTTGATCTCGCCGGGCCGCACGCCGTCCATGTTCCGCCCGTTGTAGACGTCGCTCAGCACAAGGCGGCCCGTAGGCTGCTTCGGCTTCGTGTAGTCGGGTCGCTCCCGCTCGCGCAGACGCCGCCGGATGGGCCTGGGCTCATGCAGCCAGAAGCCCGCCCGCCGGTCCTCGGCGGGGAGCTGGTAGATGGGGAAGGCATCGCCGTGGCCGTCGAGCACCAGGAGCTCGTGGTCGTCGGCCACCAGGAAGCAGTCCTCGGACAGCGGGTAGGGGTCGCGATAGAACTTCCTGCTGACCGAGCGGGCATAGGGGCGCGCGTCGGGGCCAGCGCCGGGATCGACGATCGTGACGATGCCGGCGTGCTCCTTGCGGCCGTGGCCGGGCGAGAAGGAGGCGACGACCTTCTGCGTGCCTGGGATCGGCTTGGCGTCGAGCATCACGGTCGACGGGTTCTGGTTGCCGTAGTAGATCATCTGGTTGGTGCCGTCGGGGTTCATCGTCCACAGGTGGTGGTAGGCCACCTGGCTGCGGTCCACGTACTCCCATCGCATGTAGAGGATGCGCCCGTCGGGGAGCGGCCAGGGCGTGTTGTCCTGCTCGATGTTGGCGGAGAGGGGGCGGATGTTCTCGCCGTTGGGTCCGCAGCGGTGGACGACGGCGACGCGGACGAAGTAGCAGTTGACCATTCGGTTGCAGCGGGAGGAGCAGAAGACGATGTCGCCGCCGGGCAGGTAGGTGGGCTCGATGTCATCGAAGGGGCCATAGGTGAGCTGGCGCATGCCGCCGCCGCCGATGCCGATCTCCCACAGGCTGTAGAAGGGCTGGCCGCCCTGGCGGTAGGAGAAGAGGACGCGCTCGCCATCGTAGTGCATCTGGGGGTCGCGGACGCCGCCCTTCGGGTCGTCGATCAGGCGGCTCACCTCACCGGTCCTCAGGTCCAGCCGGCAGAGGCGGCCCCCGTCGTGGTAGAGCTTCCGCTTCGGGTTGTTCGACCAGGTGCTGAAGTTGGCGTACCAGTGGCCGTCGCCGTCCACCTTGCGGACGGCGAAGAGGATCTCCTCGACGCCGAACTCCCTGAGCCGCTCGAGGGCCCGCCTGGCCTGCTCGGCGGCGCGCTGCTGCTCGGCCTCCGGGTCGCCCGTCGCCGCGGCCCGAGGGCTGTCGCTCTGGACGATGTGATCGACGTTGATGTGGCCCCAGCCGCCTGTGTACCGGTCGACGATCTGGATGGACGCGGTCCTGCCGAGCAGCTTCTCGACGTTCCAGGCCTGCCAGGCGAGCCGCTCGCTCCCCCCGGAGACGGTGTTCGGCCCCACGGCCGTCCGGGCGACCTTGCCCTCGACGAGCAGGTTCAAGCACGTCTCACCCGGGTACCCGCCGCCGCCGATGAGGAAGTTGATGAACTTCCGCTCGATCCTGAAGGGCGGCGATGTGAGGGTGCCCGTGGAGCCGTCGCCCTTGAAGAAGGTGTTGACGAGGCCTTTGCCCTGGTAGCCGCTGACCCGCATCTGGCCCGGCAGCGTGCCGCGGGCCGGCCCGGGGCCGAAGGCCTCGCCCGTCGTCTTCCAGTCGCCGTAGGTCTCGCCCTCGAAGTCAGCGACGACGACATCCTCGGCGGCGAGGGCGCCGATCGCCGCCGCCAGAACCGAGACGGCGCACAAGCCAGTGGTCCATGGAAACCGCATTCTAACGTCTCTCCTGTTGCCGGCCGCTCCTGTCGAGGGATTACTCTAGCGGTTCCTGCGGATCGAGTCCAGTCGGGCGCCGTCCGGCCCGGCCCTCGCACAGGCCATCGTGCTTGGCAGGCGAGGCGGGCCGGGCTATGATAAGTGTGTGGCCAGTGCACTTATGTCCCTTGCGCCGGAGGCGCATCCCATGGCCGTCAAGACGATCACCATCGACCTCGAAGCCTACGAACTGCTGGCCGCCGAGAAGCGGGACGGCGAGTCGTTCAGCAAGGTCATCAAGCGACGCCTGCGGCCGGCCCGCACAGCCAGGGCGCTATTGACAAGGCTGGACGACCTCGCGCTGGACGAGGACACCCTCGACCGGCTCGACGAGTTGATCGAGGCCCGCGCCGAGCACCCCGCCGCCTCGCCTGCCCTCGATCTCGGAGACTAGGCACAACGGCCAAGCTCCACGGCCTTCCCCTCCTGACACGGGACCGCGGACACTTCGCCCGCATCCCCGGGCTCGTCGTTGAGACCTACTGACCCCTCCCACACCGCGCGCGGCCCTCAGCACTTGCCCATGGCACTCAGGGCCTCGAAGCTGCGGCGGCAGACGTCGAAGCCGAGCCCCCCCTTGCCGCCCTCCTCGACTACGTACCACTCGGTCGGGTGCTGAGTCTCGCAGAGCTCGAAGACGGTGGGCCAGTCGGCCAGGCCCTCGCCGATGACGCCGCCCTCGGGCGCACCGTAGTCCTTCAGGTGGACCGAGCGGGCGCGGCCTGGGAACTGGCGGAGCATGGCGATGGGGTCCCCGCCCCCGCCGGCGCAGTTGCCGATGTCCATCTGCATGATCACGTCCTCGCGGGTCTGGCTGAAGAGCCGGACCCACGCCGTCTCGCCCTCGACGTCCTCGAAGTCGAAGCCGTGGGCATGGTAGCCGGTGAACATGCCGAGCGGCTTGAGGGTCTCGGCGACGCCGTTGAGGATCCCCGCCAGCTCCTTGATGGACTCCACAGAGGACATCCGCCCCTTGTCGGCGGCGATAATGAGGAAGCGGTTCCCCAGCGCCTGGTTCAGCTCGATGGTCCGGGCGAGGTTGTCCCCCAGAAGGGCTCCCGTCTGGAGGTGGATGCCGCAGCACGCGAGGCCGTTGTCGTCGAGCATCGTGCGGATGTCGGCGGCGCTGTGGCCCATCCACTCGACGGCCTCGCCGCCGTAGCCCCAGGGCTCGACGCCCACGTAGCCGATACCCGCCACGGCCGCCAGCGTCGCCGGCAGATCCGCCTGCACCTCGCCACGGACCGAAAAGAGCTGCAACGCGACCGGGATGTCTGCCATCCTCGTTCTCCTTCTCTGGTAACTGTTCAGCCGGCTGAAGTGCCGGCGGGCCGCCGCAGGCGATTGGCACGCTTCTTGACACGTCCGAGAGGTGAGGGCGAGGCAGAAACAAGGTCTCCGGCACTGCGTCTGCCTGACGAGTGCGGCGGCGGGCCACACTTCGCTGAAGTGTTACGCGGCAGGGCGGCGGCGCGGGTGCCGACGGTCCTGCGATGGTACTCGATCCTCGTAAGGGCTCAGGAGCCGTTGGCGGTGAGGCGGACGGCGTAGTTGCCTGGGCGCTCCTCGCTGAGCTCGACGATGCTCTCCTTCGCCATGTCGTCGAGGAGCTTGGTGAAGGAGGAGTATCCGTAGTAGTTCTCGTTGAAGCCGGGGTAGACGCGCTTGATGGCCTGCTTGACCATGGAGGCCCAGACGACGTCGTGGTCGAGGGCGAGGGAGCCGACGATCTCGCACACGCGGTCGAAGGCCTCCTGTTTCTTGGGGTCCTTGCGCTTGCGGCGCTTCTTCGAGGTGCGGGTCTTCTGGGAAGCGCGGACGAGGTCGTCGTAGAGGATGAACTCGTCGCAGCTTTCCATCAGGAGGTCGGAGGTGGAGCTCTTGACGCCGCATCCGATGACGCGCTTGTTGTTCTCCTTGAGCTTGGCGGCGAGGGGGGAGAAGTCGCTGTCGCCGGAGACGAGTGCGAAGGTGTCGATGTGATCCTTGGAGTAGCACAGGTCGATGGCGTCGGTGACCATGTGGATGTCAGCGCTGTTCTTGCCACTGACCTTGCTGGCGGGGATATCGATCATCTCGACGCCGTGGCGGTGGAGATCGGTGGTGGCGTCGCGGTAGTGCCGCCAGTCGCAGTAGGCGCGCTTGTAGACGATGCGGCCCTTCTCGAGGAGGCGGCGCAGGACCAGCTCGATCTGGAAGGGGCCCTTGTTCATCTCCCGCACGCCGATAGCCAGGTTCTCAAAGTCCACGAACACCGCGATCAGCGGCTCGTCTGCCATATCCTGTTCCCTCATCATAGCGGTCGGCCGGGCGACACCGCCCGGGACTGATCCGTGAGCGACACTACCATTCTGCCGCGCGATTGTCAATCCGCCGCGGGCGTGGCACGCCCCCGGCCTGACGGGCTCGCCGGTGTACGCTCAGAGCCCCTCCATGGCGATCTCGTACATGGCGACGAGGTTCTCGGCTCTGCAACTGTTGTCGGCCTCCGTGGTCGAGCCCATGAGGTAGCCGGGGCAGCCATCGCGGATGGCCTGGCGGCAGACCTCGCGCACCTCCTCCGGCGTGCCGTTCGACAGGAGCTGGCTCATGTCGATCCCGCCTGCCAGGAACAGATGCGGGTACTCCGTGCGGACCTCCCGCAGGTCCATGCCCGCGACGGTCTCGATCGGGTTGAGCCCGTCGATCCCCGCGGCCACCAGGTCGTCCATCACGGGCATCAGGTAGCCGTCGGAGTGGAAGAGGCACTGGAAGCCGTGCTCGTGCCACGCGTCGTTCAGCCGCCGGAGCCGAGGGAAGAACTCCCGCCGCAGCCACGCCGGCGAGTGGAGCAGCCGGTCCTTGCACGCGATGTCGCCGTAGGTCAGGACGGCCGGCGACAGGGAGAGGTCGGCGATGGCGTGGCAGGCGGCGACGTTCAGCTCCGTGTAAGCCTCGAGCGCCTCGGCGACGAGCCCGGGCCGGTCGGCCTCCAGATAGGCGAAGAGCTCGAAGCCGACCCTCACGCGCACCTCGTCGAGGCCCGTGCCCTGCTGGGTCAGCAGGTGCACCGTGTCGCCGATCCGCGCCTGGACATCGCGGAACCAGCGGTGATGGCTCTCGCGCCTCTCGCGCGGATTGACGCGGATCTCCTTCGCCTGCTCGACGAGCCTGGCGATGAGCTGCTTGAGGAACTCGGCGGCGCCCGCCACGTCGTCGAAGGGGCGCTTCGCGATCCACGAGGTCTTCTCCCGCGCGTCCTGGTGGATGCGGAAGCCGAAATCGTCCACGTAGTCCCGGTCGGCGAGCACGCCGAAGGTCGAGCCCCGCGTCGCATCGAGCATGCGGGCGATGGCCTTGCCCGTCATGCGGTCCACGGCCGCTCGCGTCTCGGGGTCGTCCACCAGCGGCGGGAGGGACTCGCCGCTGAAGTGCTCGATGGCCCGGTCGCACAGCAGGATGTCGTAGAGCGGCACGCGATCGACGTCCTGGAGCGCCATCGCGCGCTCGACCCGCTCTCGCTTGGTCATCGCGGCCGCTCCCCGTCTGCGACGCTGTCTCACACGCCTCGCGGCCTGCCGAGTCTACCCCTCGCAAGGCAACCGATCAACAGGCACGGCGCTCGCGTCCCAATGGTGGGAAGGTGGCCTCCGATTCCTCTCGTCCTCGTCGTCGTCCTCGTCGTCGATGTCTTCGCCGCTGGGGGCCGCCCGCCATCCGTAGGCTGAAGCCTATGGCTAAGAA
>CAZDNN010000271.1:6110-8467 GCA_964506385.1 uncultured Planctomycetota bacterium | reverse complement strand
GCGGGCAGGCGGATCGCCTTGAGCTCCCGCTTTGCGTCGAGGGGCACCGCGACCGCCCAGATGTGGGTCTCCTTCGCCTCCTTGCCGCGGACCTGCTCCCCGCCGATGCCGATGGCGATGCGGCTCGGGCACACCACCGCCGCCGTTTCGCCGAAGGCCGCCTTCGCACACCAGTCGGTGACCTTCAGATCGGCCTGGGCGTTGCCGTCGGCATACTCGAGGCTCACCTGCGCCTGGTGGTTGCCGTCGGTCGCCGTGACCAACAGGTGGAGCTGCCTGGCCTTGAGGCCGAGCGGGATGAGCTGCCCCTGGCAGGCGATGTTGTTGTACTTCTTCGGCTCCTTCGTGGGGAACAGGAAGACGGCCTTGACGCCCTTGGGCTGGAGCTTGCCGGCCTCTGGCAGCTCCTCGGCGGCGAAGGACTGCTTCCACTCGTCGAAGTCGGCGTCGTTGCGGTCCGCCTCGCTCGTGATGCCGTCGTTGTTGAACAGCTCGGAGATGTCCACCGCGACCATGCCGCCGCCGAGGTCCTTGAGCTCGGCCTTCGGCTCTCGCGGCCTCTGGGACTCCGGCGGAGGGAGTTCCTTCGGGATGCGGATCTCCACGGCCACCGCCTCGCACGCCATCCCGACGATCGCCCACGCGGCCGCCATCGCCACCACCGCACGCATTCTGCCCATGATGTCCTCCTCTCCCGAACCGTCCCTCCCGGAACCCCCGCTCGCGAGAGGCGAGCGAAGCCCGATGTGCCTCCAGATCGACCGCAGCCAATCCTATCGCCCGCATTGCGCCACGTCAAGGGAAATGAGGCGCGGGGCCCGGCGCGCGCAGCTCGGGGGCAGCAACGCCGCCCTGCCTCCCGCCAGCCGCGCGGCGCCGTTGACTTCTCCTCCCCGATGCGGTAGCCTGCTCGCAGGAACGTCACGCCGCATTGCGTGCAATGAAAGGGGCCGCCGATGAAGGCGCGCTGGATGCTGCTTCTCGCACTCACCCTCCCCCTCGTCGCCGCGGCAGCGGAACAGGCCGACGACGGCTTCCGCCCGCTCTTCAACGGCAAGGACCTCTCGGGATGGGTCAACGTCAACACCGCCCCATCCACCTGGACGGTGAAGGACGGCACGATCATCTGCTCGGGCAGGCCCACCGGCGAGCTGCGCACCGACCGCATGTACCAGAACTTCATCCTCGAGCTCGAATGGCGCCACATGCGCCCGAAGGGCAACGCCGGGGTGTTCATCTGGGCCGACGACATCACCGCACGCGGCGTGCCCTTCCATCGCGGCATCGAGGTCCAGGTCCTCGAGAACGCATACGGCAAGGCCAAGTGGTTCACCACCCACGGCGACATCTTCCCCATCCACGGCGCCCGCATGAGGCCGCTCACCGGCCACAACGTCGGCAAGGCCAGCGCCCGCGCCTTCCCCACCGAGGAGCGCTCGAAGCCCTGCCCCAACTGGAACCACTACCGCATCACCTGCAACGACGGCGCCATCACCCTCGCCGTCAACGGCAAGGTCGTCACCAAGGGAGCCGACGCCATCCCCCGCAAAGGCTACATCTGCCTCGAATCCGAGGGCGGCATCTGCCACTACCGCAACCTACGCATCAAAGTGCTCCCCGACACCCCCATCGACCCCAGGCACGTCGCCATCGCCGACCGAGGCTACCGCTCCCTCTACACGGGGGTGGACCTCTCCGGCTGGGCCGTCGCCAAGGATGCCAAGGGCCACTGGAAGTCGAGCAACTGGACATTCTTCTACGACGGCAAGGGGGCGGCGGACGATGCCTCCATCGCCACGGAGCAGGACTTCGCCGATTTCGGCTTCCTCTTCGACGTCCGCCGCAAGGACACATCGAAGACCACCCACATCCACCTGCGCGGCTCCGACAAGGCGGCCATCGCCATCGACCCAGACGACCCCGTCCTGGGCAAGCACCTCGCCAAGGGCCGCGGCTGGAGCCGCTTCGAGGGCACCCTCCGCGGCGACCGCCTCTCGCTCACCCTCAACGGCCACGAGCTCTTCAAGGACAAGCCCTGCCCCGGCGTCCCCGCCCGCGGCCCGCTCCGCATCGTCCCCGCCGGCCC
Source organism: uncultured Planctomycetota bacterium (assembly GCA_964506385.1). Taxonomy (GTDB): domain Bacteria; phylum Planctomycetota; class PUPC01; order DSUN01; family DSUN01; genus CAZDNN01. Next base: position 6,381 of record CAZDNN010000271.1, on the reverse strand, counting down.
AATCGACCTCGCCAACGTCTTCGTCCGCCAGCTCAAAGACCCAGAGCCGAAGCCATAGCACCGGACGCTGAGACGCATGCGGCTGGATACTGGATACTGGATACTGGATACTGGATGCTGGATACTGGATGCTGGATACTGGATGCTGGACCTGTCCGCCGAAGCCCCCGGCGAAGGCGGATGCTCGCGGCTCGCCCGTCCTGCTGACCGCTGACCGCTGGACACTCGCGGCTCGTGGCTTGAGGCTTGCAGCTTCCAGCTTGCAGCTTGC
>CAZDNN010000271.1:0-6010 GCA_964506385.1 uncultured Planctomycetota bacterium | reverse complement strand
TCCGGATTGTGCTTGCATTCCCCCACCTGGTCTGGTATAGTACGGTGCAAACACGGGTTCGCCTGATCCACGCCGTCCAGAGATGCCTACCCATCGGCCCCTCCACGAGACGCTGGCAGTTGCGGGTTGAACCCGAGGAAAGTCTGTATGCCGCGCTCGCGCTCACCGGCGTCGGTGAGCAGCGCGGCTGTGCCCGCTACTGGCAGCAACGCCCGATGCCCTGGGAAACGCACGAGGTGGCCGACCGCGGGAGACCGGTGGATTCCCATGCTTGGAGTGTGTGTGGATGAACATCTATGTCGGCAACCTGTCGTTTGACACGACAGACAGTGGGCTGAGGGCCGCCTTCGAAGCCCACGGCGAGGTCTCGTCCGCCCAGGTCATCACCGACAGGGACACGGGGCGCTCGCGCGGCTTCGGCTTCGTCGAGATGCCCTCGGACGAAGAGGCTCGCGCCGCCATGACCGCCCTCGACGGCTCCGACCTCGACGGTCGCCAGATCAAGGTCAACCAGGCCCGTCCTCGCGGCGATCGCCGCGGTGGCGGCGGTGGCGGCGGCCGCGGTGGCTACGGTGGTGGCGGCGGACGCCGCGACTCCTGGTAGACCCCGCACCCAGGCCCCAGCCTGGACACGACAGCCCACCACGGCTCCCGCCAACGCGGGACCGCGACGACACCCAGGTGGCGCGCCGGCTTTCCAGCCGGCGCGCCGCTTGCTTCTCTCCCTGGGGTTCCCCCTCTCAGCGCCCAGGCGTCCGCCAGGACTTCCGGTTGCCGGACGATGCCCGCCTCATCCGAATCCACGTGCACGACACGCACGCAGGGCTTCGGCGGACGGGTCTGCGCTTCCAGTCTCTTGCTCTCTGCCGCCCCCAGTCGTGCTCGACGAGGGCCCGCGCGCAGAGCCGGCGCAACGCCAAGTCCCGAATCAGACGTCCTTCCTTTGCGGCAGGACGAGCCGGGCGAAGCGACGCTTTCCTACGCGGAGGATTTGGCCGGTGGCGACGCGGACGTGGGCATCGACGTCGGTGATCTTCTCGCCATCGAGGCTGACGGCGGCCTGCTGGATGAGGCGGCGTGCCTCGGAGTTGCTGGCGGCAAGGCCGGCGCCGGCGACGAGCTGGACGATCCAGACGCGGCCGCCCTGGATGTCGGCGGGGGGGATCTGGTGGTCGGGCATGTTGGTGGGGGTCTTGCGCTGGCGGAAGACGCGGTCGAATTCGTGGGCGGCCTGGCGGGCCTCGTCGGGGCTGTGGTACAAGGCGACGATCTCGGTGGCGAGCCTGGCCTTGGCGTCGCGAGGATGGCCGGCGAGGAGGGCCTCGACCTCGTTGAGCGGGAGGTCGGTGAGGAGGATGAGGTAGTCGCGCATGAGGGCATCGGGGATGGACATGATCTTGCCGAACATGCCGTCGGGGCCGCTGGGCGGGTCGGTCACCCCGATGTGGTTGCCGAGGCTCTTTGACATTTTCTCAGTGCCGTCGAGGCCCGGGAGGATGGGGGTGGTGATGCAGACCTGGGGCTCGAGGCCGGCGTCGGCCATGAGCTTGCGGCCTACGAGGAGGTTGAAGGTCTGGTCGGTGCCGCCCAGCTCGACGTCGGCCTTCACCTCGATGCTGTCCTGCCCCTGCATGAGGCAGTAGATGAACTCATGGACGGAGATTGGGCTGCCCGCGGCGTAGCGGGAGGCGAAATCGTCGCGCTCGAGCATGCGGGCGACCGTCATCTTCGAGGCGAGCTGGAGGACCTGGAGGAAGGTCATCTTGCGGAACCAGTCGCCGTTGCGGACGACCTCGAGGCGGTCGCGTCGGAGGACGGTGGAGACCTGCTCGACGTAGGTGTTGGCGTTGGCCTCGACGTCGGCATAGGTGAGGACGGGACGGGTCTTGGAGCGCCCTGAGGGGTCGCCGACCATGGCGGTGTAGTCGCCGATGATGAGGACGGCGGTGTGGCCGAGGTCCTGGAACTGGCGCAGCTTCCTCAAGACGACGGTGTGGCCGAGGTGGATGTCGGGCGCCGTGGGGTCAACGCCGAGTTTGACGCGGAGGGGGCGGTGCTCGTCGAGGGCTCGGGCGAGCTTGCGCTGGAGGTCCGCCTCGGTAGTGATGCCGCCTGGGACGACGCCCCGGCGTATGACCTCGAGCTGGCGTTCGACCTCGCTGGTCATGGGTCTCGTCCTGAAATCGAGCGGCCCGGGCGTGCCGACGTGTGGCAGCCCGGGCCGTGGGGTGTGCGGGTGCGATCAGTAGCTGTCGGGCCGCGGCTCGTCCTGCTCCGGCGGCTCGGGCTCGGCCGGCGGCTCGGGCTCAGGCGCGGCCTCTGGATCGGGGACAGGCTCAGGCGCCGGGGCCGGCTCAGGCTCGGGTGCCTGCTCGGGCGCGGGCTCGGGTTCGGGTATGGGCGCGGCCTCAGGCTCGGGTGCCGGTCCCGGCTCCTGCTCGGACCCGGGCGCAGGCTCTGGTGCCGGCTCTGGCTCCGGCGTCGGCTCTGGTGCTGGCTCTGGCTCCGGCGTCGGCTCGGGTTCGGGTATGGGCTCGGGCTCAGGCTCTGGCTGGGGCTGTGCGGCGGCGTTGACGCGCGCGCGCAGAGCGTCGAGGCCCGCGATGCCTGAGCCGCCGGTGTCGGTGCCGCCAGCGTGCGCGAGAGCTGGCGCCTCCTGGGGGGCGCCGGCGCGGCGGCGCGGGGCATCGGGCTCCGCGGCTGCGGCCTCCTCGATGGCACCCTGCTCCCGGGTCGCCGCGGCCATGGTCTCGGCGTCGGCCTCCTCTACCTGTCGAAGGCTCAGGCCGATCTTCCGCTCCTTGGCGTCCACGCGAATGATCCGGACCTGGATCTCCTCGCCCTGCTCGACGATCTCCTCCGGGGTCTCTACCTTGCGCTCAGCGAGCTCCGAGATGTGGAGCAGCCCTTCGAGGTCGGCCTCCAGCTCGATGAAGACGCCGAAGCTGGTGAGCTTGGTGACCGTGCCTGTCACGACGTCGCCGACGTGGTACTTGGATGGGATCGCGTCCTGCCACGGGTCGGGCTGGAGCTGCTTGAGGCCGAGGGCGACGCGCTTCTTGTCCTGGTTGACGCTCAGGACGACGCACTCGATCTTGTCGCCCTTCTTGAGCATTTCGGAGGGGTGCGTGACTTTCTTCGTCCATGACATGTCGGAAATGTGGAGCAAGCCGTCGATGCCGGCCTCTATTTCGACGAACGCCCCGTAGTTGGCGAGGTTGCGGACGCGGCCCTTGATGACGGTGCCCGGCGGGTATTTCTCTTCGACCACCTCCCAGGGGTTCTGCTCGGTCTGCTTCATGCCGAGGGAGATTTCCTCCTTCTCCAGGTCGATCGCGAGCACCACCACCTCAACGGTGTCGCCGATGGCCACGAGCTCGCTGGGATGATTGATGCGCCGGGTCCAGCTCATTTCGCTTATGTGGACGAGGCCCTCCACGCCGTCCTCAAGCTTGACGAATGCGCCGTATGACATGATGTTGACGACCTGGCCGCGCACGCGGGAGCCGACGGGGTACTTCTGCTCGATGCCGACCCAGGGGCTCGGGGTCTTCTGCTTGAGGCCGAGGGAGATTTTCTCCTTCTCGTGGTCAACGTTGAGGATCATCACCTCGACCTCTTCGTCGATCTTGAGCATCTCGCTGGGGTGCGAGATGCGGCCCCACGACATGTCGGTTATGTGGAGCAGTCCGTCGATGCCGCCGAGGTCGATGAATGCGCCGAAGTCCGTGATGTTCTTCACCACGCCCTTGCGGATCTCGCCGATCTTGATCTCGGCGAGGAGCTTCTTCTTCTGCTCCTCGCGCCGCTCCTCGATGAGCTTGCGCCGGGAGACGACGATGTTGCGGCGATCCTTGTCGATCTTGATGATCTTGCACTCGAGTTCCTGGCCGATGTAGTCGGCGATGTCGCCGGTGCGGCGTATGCTGATCTGGGAGGCCGGGAGGAACACCGGGACGCCGATATCGACGAGAAGGCCGCCCTTGATCTTGCGGATGGCCGTGCCGCGGACGATATCGCCCTCCTGGTTGTTCGCGATCACCCGTTCCCAGCCGCGGATGCGCTCCGCCTTCTTCCGCGAGAGGACGACCATCCCTGATTCGTCCTCGACCGCCTCCAGGAGCACCTCGATCTTGTCGCCTCGCTGCACCCCCCTGGCGTAGTCGGGGAACTCGCCGGCGTAGACCACCCCCTCGCTCTTGTAGCCGATGTCCACCACGATCTCGTCGCCGCGGCGGTTGACCACTGTGCCTTCGAGGATCGTGCCGACCTCGAAGTTGCGGATCGAGTGGTCGTAGGCCTCGGCCAGTTGGTCGGCTGTCTGGCCTTCCATGGCGGCCTCGACCTCGAGATCGATCGCGTCCGTCTGCGACGCCAGTTCCTTCAGCAGTTCGTGAGCACCCATGCCGGGTAAGCACCTCATAGACGGGCTGCGAAACGGGTTCCAGACGCGACCGTCCCCTCACAGCGAGAGGACCCCTGGCCGCCGTGCCGCGCCGGCCCGCCGCCCACGCGGGCCGACTGCGGTTCTCTCATCCCACTCATCCAGTGCGCGTCACCGCGCACCCGCAAGGCCTCGTCCCGCCACCGCAGGATGGGCGAGGCCGGTTACTCTTTCTCCCGCAGCGCCTCCTGAAGCGCGAGGATGCGCTCCTGCACCAGCTCCGCCGCCTCGCGCCGCGAGGCCCTCCCTGGCCCTGGCGGCGGCACCGGCGCGCCATACGCCACGTGCACGTGGCCGAGGCGCGGGAGCTTGTGCTGCCGCGGCCAGGCCTCGTAGGCACCGTGGACTGCGGCCGGCACGATCGGCACACCCGCCTGCGACGCCAGCAAGGCGAAGCCCGGCCGGAACGCCTTGATCTCGCCATCCGGCGTCCGCGTGCCCTCGGGGAACACCACGAGGATGTGGCCCCGCGCCAGGATGTCCACCGCCGTCCGCACCGCCGCGCGGTCCACGCCCCCGCGGTCCACCGGGAACCCGTTCACCGCGCGGATCAGCCACCCCAGCGCCGGCACGTCGAACAGCGTGCGCCGGGCCATGTAGTAGGCCTGCCGACGCAACGGCGTCCCGACAAGAGTCGGGTCAAAGAAGCTCTGGTGGTTGGACGCGACCAGTGCCCCGCCGCTGCGAGGCACGTGGTCCAGCCCCCAGGCCCGAAAGCGAAGGAACAAGGTGTACCCAAGCTTGCACGCGCAGTGCGCGATGCTGTAGACGACCGGGATGCCGCCAAGCTCTACCGTCGCCCGATCTCTTGAAGCAGCCGTTCGACGACCTCCTCGATCGTCAGATCCGTCGTATCAATGCGGACGGCGCCTGCCACCTGCCGGAGGGGGGCCGCTGCCCGCGAGCTGTCGCGCGCGTCGCGCGCGGCGATTTCCGCCGCCAGCCGCTCCTCGTCGGCATCCTCCCCGAGAGCCCGGAGGTCCCGCGCCCGACGCCGGGCACGCTCGGCCACCGACGCGTCGAGGTAGAGCTTGTGCTCGGCGGCGGGGAACACCACGCTGGCCATGTCCCGCCCTTCGGCGACCACAGGCCCGCGCTCCCCAGCGCGCCGCTGGAGGGCGACCATACGCTCGCGCACCCTGGGAAAGACCGAGATCCGCGACGCCGCGTCAGCCACCGCCGAGCCGTTCAGCTCGGCAGTCACGTCGCGGCTGTCCACAACCGTCCGCCACCCGTCCCCCGCGCGCCGCACATCAATATCCACAGACGCCGCCAGCGCCGCAACCGCCATCTCATCGTCGAGCGGCGTCCCGTCGGCCAGCGCCCGCCAGGCCAGCGCGCGATAGAAGTTCCCGCTCGGCAGATAGCCCCACCCGAGGCGCTCGGCAAGGCGCCGGGCCACCGTGCTCTTCCCGGCACCGGCAGGCCCGTCGATCGCCACCACCTCGTGTCGCATCGAGCCCTCGCCAGGGGACCCTATCGAGACGGCTTACGAGCCTCTTATTGTACCCGCCCCGCCCCCGAAAGCAAGCCAATCTTTCCCACAGGCGACGCGCCACGCGGTTG
>CAZDNN010000270.1:0-8472 GCA_964506385.1 uncultured Planctomycetota bacterium | reverse complement strand
CGGCCCGAATCCCTCGCACTCGTCTGCGAAGGACTTCTGCCACGGACTGCTAGCGATCAGTGGTCCCGCCCTCCTTCGGTGGCGGGCGCGACGTCGTGCCGAGGCACAGGACGTCGCCGGGTCGGATATTCGGCGCGGGCGTCCCGTCGATGCCCTTTCGCGCCGTCTCGTGCGTAATGAAAGCGAGGCCGCCACGGGGGCCGCGCAGGATACGAAGCCGGATGCGGCCCACCTCCTCCCAGCCGCTCCAGGCCTCAATCTGCTCCTTCCCCTTCGCGATGGCCACCAGCAGCGTTGGCCGTCTCACAGCAAGCTCCTGTCCGACCGCCAGCGCGCCAGCCTTCCCGGCCAGCACGATCACGCAGCTCCCACGTCGCGCGGTCACGACGCCGATCGCCCCCTGCCGGGCGTCGCGCAGGCCCACCGCCTCCTCTGCCTCGGCGGTGCCGAGGAGCCAGGACGCGGCCAGAATGAGCGCGATGAGCGTTCTCACGGTTGCCTCGCGAATGTCTGGATGCCGTGGCCCTCCTCGTCCAGGATATGGACGACCTGTCCCGCGCCGATGCTCAGGTCGAGCCCCTCGTCGCCGACGCTGAGCTTGTCGAGCACAGGCTTGGTGGGGATCTCGGGCGGCAGCTTCTGGCGGAGCTTCCTGGCGATCGCCGGGACATCGAAGACGCGGACCTGCGTGCCCCCGCGGTCCAGCACATAGAGCAACCCGCTCTGGTCGGGGAACGCGGATCCGATGGCCACGGTCTCAGACAGCTTCATGGCGGGAGTGGAGCGCTCTGGGTCGGGGAATGTGCCGATGCGCTCGAGCACCTGCTTGCCGGCATCGGCCGTGCGGACCTCCCAGAGGTGCAGGGCCGGCGTGCGCTCCGAGGAGAGCACGCAGATGAAGGCCCGCTGTCCGCCGTCGCCATCAGGATCCGCGAGGATCGCGATGGCCTTCGGCTTCCTGAGCCCAGTCTCGAGCTTCGCCTGGTAGCGGATCGGCTTGCCGTTGGCGAACACGAGGACTTTGCCCTCGCGGTCGAGGACGACGATGCGGCGGGCGGACGAGGCGGCATCGACGGCCTCGTGGTCGGGGATCTTCGGTCCGGGGAGCCCCGCCGAGCTCAGTTCGAGGGTGCGCGAGGGATCGGTGGCGTCAATGCGGAAGACCGATTCGCGCCGCTGGCGGTCAGCGATGAGGAGGACGTGGCTCGACGAGCCGCGGTCGGCCCGCAGCCCGTAGACGTAGCGATACGCGTCCAGGAGGCCAAGATCCTGGATCATCCAGCCCTCCGGCCCCACGACGATCAGGCGCTCCCCACCGCGTCGGCCCACTCGCCTGGCGACGACGACGTAGCGGCGGCCATCCGGCGCCGCGGCAAGGAACCGAGGCGGCATCTGGGGCAGGGGCAGCATCCGCCGGAAGTCGCCCCGCGCCGAGACTTGCACAACGCGCGCGCCCTTGCTGCCAGACGCACCCGCCTCCCCGGCCAGCAGCACGTCGCCGCTCGGGAGCAGGGCCGCGCCCTGCGCCGCGAAACGCATGAGCACGAGCTGGCGCGCGGGAGCCGCCATCTCCGGCTCCCATCGCGGCGGCTTCCCCTTCGGCTGCCACTTGTCGGTGAGCCGGCCGTCCTTGAAGACGAGCTGCACGGGCAGGTCTCGTCGCGGGACGCGGTCGGTCCGCACCATCAGCGCCACCGGCTCGCCGTAGGCATCGATGGCCTTGCCCACAGCGATAGCCTCCTCCAGCAGGCGGTACTGGCCACTCTGGAGTGCGCGCCAGTGGCGGATCACCCTGTCGCGGGTGTCGAGGACATACGCGTCGTTGCTGTCGGGGGCCACGGCGAGCGCCTTGAGCCACGGCGAATCGACCCGCGGCTCCATCGGCGCGCTCTGCCACGAGCCGCCCACACGATAGTGCAGGCCAGGCGGCGCACCGGAGTCCAGGACGTACAGGTCACCGGCCGCGTCCGCACCCAGGCCGGCCAGCCGCTTCACATCGGGCAGGGGACCAGCCTTCGTGAGCTCGCTCGCCTGCGGCTTCAGGCACACGAGCGCGCCCTCCTGCACCACGTAGGCCGACTGCCCGATGGCGCAGAGCGCGATGGGCTCCGCCCGTCCGAGCGCAGCATAGCGCGGCACACCGCCCTGCCAGTGGAGCAGCCGCCTGTTCGGGGCGTCCACAAGATAGAAGGAATCGCGTGGGCCTCCCGCCAGCAGGCGGGCCTCCTGGAACAGCGGCCCCGGGTCGTCCTTCTTGAGGCCGGGCACCAGGGTGCGCGTCCACTGGACACGGGTGTAGGCCGACGCGGGGACGCCGATGCGCAGAGCCAGCGCCGCCTCCGCGGGCTCGCCTCTGGGGCCGGCCGAAGCCTTCAGGCGGATGGTCGTCGTCGCGCCTTTGGGGGCAGGGGCAGGGGCGCGCCAGCGCACGGCCAGCGGGCCGCGGAGCTTCTCGCCGGCCGGCAGACCACCAGGGAGGAGGAACTGCCCGGCTTCGCACGCCCACTCACAATCTGGCGGGAACCCTGTCGGAGACAGGACGTCGGCCTCGACCCAGACCATCTCGCCTGGCGCCACGACCGGCTCCCCGCCGCGCCCGACGCAGCGAATGGCAGAGATAAGAGGAGACAACGCCGCATCCGGCACGCGACACAACTCGACACGGTCCCCGGGCTGGACTGGGGTCTTTTCGTCCTCCCAGACGAGCTCGGCCACAAAGTCGCCCCCTGTCTCGTGGATCGGCAGCACCGTGGCGGCACCGTTCTCCTGCCACTCCTCGGCAAAGGGACGCCAAGCCTGAGGAACATGGACCTTTCTGACGAGGCGCCGAATGACCACCGTGACGCCCTGAAGCTGGGCGGGGTAGGCTTTCGCACCGCGGTCCAGACGCAGGCGCAGCGTCTTGCGATCGCGGCCTTCCACGACAGCGACGCCGGGCTCCAGGCTCACTGGGCGCGTCGGCAGGGCGCCTGCGAACGCCGCGGCATAGAGACCAAGGCCCACAGCCAGGCCGAGGGAGCGCAATGTGGTCGCGGCGGGCATCTAGTACGCTTCCTCCCACGCCTCGATGATCCAGGCCCGTCCCTTGCGCTCGGCCGGCGGCAGGTGGCGTACCGTCCACTCGATCTGCTGTTCCACCACCACCGGCATCGCCGGGGCGCCATGCAGCTTGTAGGCGAAGCTGACGCGACGCTTCGTGGTGATCCGCACCTGGCGGGTGTCGCAGATCAGCTTGGCGCGCCCCACGACGCCCGTCTGCTCGATCGCCAGCTTCTCGACCTGAGCGAGGAACGTGCGGATACGCTCGGCCTCCTGTCGCGGGTTGACGCCCTCGCCGATGTAGTCCTCCCACCCGCCCTTGACCAGGGCCTGACTGAAGGCCTGCGTGCAGTTCACCGCGGCCAACACGAGTGACTCGCCGATCTGTTTGGCTGCCCCGCCAGCGGCGGCACGGACACCCGCCGGGAGCGCCTCCGCTTTGCTCAGCTCGTCGAAGCGCGCCCACGCCTTGAAGGGCGCTGTCTCCTTGAGCTTCGCCGCCTCGAGGAAGGGGCCCACCTGGGCCACGATCGCCTGCGCGTCACGGTAAGCGCCAGCCTGCTGGAACTTTGGAACCGCCTCCGCCAGCCCGTCGGGTCCTGTGGCGAGCAGCCGCTGCCCCTGGCAGTAAAGGACCGCCGAGGGAACATCCTGGAGCGCCTTCTGGACGGCCGGGTCCGCGGCCAGTCGCTTGACCTCCGGGTTGCGCCCGATGGCGGCGAGCTTGGCCAGTGCCTCGTCGTAGCGCCCCCCGCCGATGTCCGCGTCAACGGCCTGCTTCCAGGCGGTCACCGCATCGCGGGCCAGGCCGCCGATGTGGCCCGCGATCCCCTTGTCGGCAGCATGCCTCTGGACCTGCTGATGCTCGCGCATCGCCTTCGCAGCGGCGAGGGCGGCGGCGAACTCGCCCTTCGCCGCCTCTGCTCCGACGAGCTTCGTCCAGGCGGCGACGGCCTGGCGGGTGAGAGCCAGCTCGTCCTCCTTGCCGAGGACGGCGCGGGCCGTCGCGATGCGGTCGAGTGCGGCCTGGGGGTCAGGCTTCGCGATCAGCGCCAGGATGCGGTCCTTCGAGCCGGTGCGGATGGTGGTGATCGCGCTCAGCTCCTTGCGCACGGCGGCGAGGCGCGTCGGGTGGTCGTCGCTCTTGCACCAGCCGCCGTCCTCGAGGGCCTCGAGCGCGGTGACGGTGCGCTGGAGTGCCTCGGGCGTCGCGGTCTCGGGGTTCGCCTTGACGGTCTCACCCTCTCGGATGAAGAGCTTCGCGGCGTCGGCCTCGAGGCGTCGCAACTCAGTCTCGGTATCGACTCGCTGGCGGTAGTGGTCGAGGATCGTGCGCATCAGGGCGTGGATGGCTGCCCATTGCTTTGCCTCGGCCGGGTTCCCGGGCTCGGGCTTCTGTGGGATGGCGATATCGAGGTGCGACTTGGCCTCCAGACGCTTGTCCCAGACAGGCCTCCAGCGTGCGGCGTCGGGCGGCGCCTGACCGGGTGGCTTGGCCTCCGCGTAGAGCGCGGCCACGCGATGCACTGCATCGGCCAGATCGAGGAGCGGCTTGGCAAGAAGGCGGCGCAAGGGCGAGGAGCGCCTGGGCTCCCCTTCGCCTGGAACGCGCTGGAAGGTCTCAAGGTGTGCCGCGGCTGCCGTGTAGTCGCCCTTCTGACACGCCTCGAGGGCCCGGCCGAGCAGCCAGACGGCGGCGGCATTGGGAAGTGAGAACCCGTCGCAGGCCTCCGCTGCGATCGAGACGAAGGGGCCTCTGGCAGCCTCCGTGCATGGATGGCCCGCGTGGTCAGCCAGGATCTGGCCCAGGCGCGCCCACGCGTCGAGGGCGGCGAGCAGCGTCTTCGGTTCGCCGCCATAGCTGCCCGGCTCACCGAAGTTCTGGCGGCACGCGTCGGCGAGTCGCGCGCGAGCCTCGCCCACCACCTTGAGGATCTCGCGGAGCCCACGGCCCTGCGCCTGGACGTCGGGCTCGCAGCCGCCAAGCTCGTCGAGGCCGCGGTCGAGCAGCCTGCGCACTGTGTCGAGATGCTCGCCCGCCTTGGCGGCCGGGCCAGAGCCAACGTTGAAGAGCGCCATGGCGTGGCGAACGCAGCATGTGCTGAGGAGGCCGGCCGCCGCGCGCCGCTCCTCGTCGGATGCCAGCTTGGCCTGGCGCAGGGCGTCGAGACAGGCCTCGGCATCGGTCAGAAGGTGAACTGCCTCCTGTGCGTCGGCCTGTGCCCCGGCCGCCCGGAGAGCGTCCCGCGCCACCTGGCGACAACGCTGAGCAGCCTTGGCAAACCGCGACTGGTGGAGGCGCTGCCAGAAGGCGACGAGGGCCTCGCGCGATGCGAGCTGGCCAGCCTCGAAGCACTGGTCCGGCCACGTATCAGGCTGCACGGACGGGGCGCTGGCCGCGGCCTGGTCCAGCAGTTGGAGCACGCCGACGCGGAATGCACGCGCCTGCTTGGGCTCGGGGGTGTGATCGAGCAGGAGGTCGAGCTTGGCGAGATAGCTACGGACGACGCGGAACGGGGGGGGAGCCGCTTCGCCGAGGTCGTCGAGCATGGGAGCGACATCGCCGGGGGCCGCGGCGATCTTCTCGAGCGCGGCCTTGTATCCCGCGCGCCCCGGCGCTGACAGAAAGTACTGCGCGACGGCCCCGCGCGCGGCCGTGTATTTCGAGAGGGTGTACTCGACGTCTCGGCTCGTGCCGGAGAGCGGCTCGAGGCCGCGGACGAAACGGTCCGCCTTGTCGGCGCGGGCCTTGAGCTGGGCGATGGCGCTCCTCAGCGTGGTGCGGAACAGGAAGTCGTCGGGCAGCGCGGCGAGCCCGCCCAGGTCGATCGCCTCGATGGCGGCCTCCGCCTTGCCGAAGGCCGTCTCCGCGGTCGCGGTGTCGCCATCGCCCAGCGCGTCCGCCGTCTCCACAAGGGCAGCCACAGCGGCCCGATACGTCTCCAGCCGCGAGCGGTCGAACTCGATGCCCGCGGCCCGTTTCTCGAGGTCGTCCACCCGCACCAGACACCGACGCACGTCCGGCAGCGTCTGCGTCGTCGCGAGGCCCTTGGGCGTCAGCACGGCGTTCACGTACTCGCCGACCTTCGAGAGGTCTTCGACGACCTCCGCGTCGTGGGCCTCGGCCACCTGCTCGAAGGTGGCGCCGCCGAAGTCGTACGCGGGCACCGGCTGCCCCGCCTTGCACGCCTCGCGGCGACAGGTGATGGTGAACTCGCGGTAGAGGCCGTCGGAGAACCTCACGTCGATGCTCTCGAACCACGTCGTCCAGTTCGCCCAGTTCGGCGGAGCCTCCTCGTCGATGGTGCCGGCGTCCATCCACCAGAGGCCGAAGCCGGCCTTGGGCGCCACGGCGACTCGGATGCCGCGCGGGGTGTCCAGCGGGTCCGAGCGGATGGTGGACCAGACGAGCTGGTAGCGGGGCTTGAGGAGCACTGTGGCGAGGAGCGCCAGGACGACGAGGCTGGCGACGGCGACGGCAGCGGTTCGCAGGAGCCGGCGGCCGCGGCGAGGCTTGGCCGCGGCGTACACCGTCGGCTCAGTCTCCCGCTCGGGAACCGGCGCGGCCCCTGTGCCTGGCGTGGGCTCGCCGTGAATGGCGGGAATCGTCCCCGCGGTCGGCGGCCCCGGCGTACCGGCTGTGGCGCGACGCACGGCGCCGGCCGTCAGGAGCGTCTCCTCCGTCTCGGTGCGGCGCGCTCCCGGCTGGTCCGTGACCTGCGTGCGGTCCACCGGGGCGGTGGAACCTCCCTGGGAGATGATGGTCCGTGCGACACCCCCCGTGCCGGGCTCGGCGCTCATCAGTGCGTCGTACAGCTCGGCAGCGTCCTGGTACCGGCGGTCGGGGTCTTTCTCCAGGCACCGCATGACCACGACCGAGTCGGCGAGGGGCACGTCCGGGTCAAGTTCGTGGGGCGCGGGCGGGACATCGTTGACGTGCTTGTCGCGGATGACGAAGGCGGTCGGCCCATCGAAGGGGATGGAGCCTGTGAGGAGCTGATAGTAGAGCACGCCGATGGAGTAGACGTCGCTGCGCTTGTCGGCGTCACCCTCGAACTGCTCGGGTGCCATGTAGTGAAGCGTGCCCATCACCATGCCCGATGACATGGTGACGCGCTGGCTGGCGGAGAGCAGGCGCGCGATGCCGAAGTCGGTGAGCTTGATGCTGCTGCGCTTGATGGGGTCGTCGAGGGTCCTGATCGCGATGAGGACGTTGGAGGGCTTGATATCGCGGTGGATCAGGTCCACCTCGCGGTGGGCGTAGCCGATGGTGTCGGCCACGGCCTCGATGACGATGCGCTTCTCCTCGTAGGTGAGGATCCGTTTCGAGCGCAGCAAGTGGTCGAGGTCAATGCCCTCGACGTACTCCATCAGGTAGAGCGTATGCTCGGTATCATAGCCGAAGACTTGGACGATGTTCGGGTGGCGGAGGTTGGCGACGAGGCGGGCCTCGTGGAGGAACCTCCTGAGGAACTGCTCGTCCTCGCGATACTCGGGGCGGAGCACCTTCGCGACGTAGATGGCGCCGAGGGTGACGTGGCGCACGCGCCACACCTCGCCCATGCCACCCACCGCCAGGCGGTCGAGGAACTCGTAGTCCCCCACCCTGCGGACCGGCTTGTCCCCGTCAGCGTCGGGCATGTCCGTACCCTCACACACCGATGGGCACACTATAGCGGCATGGGGAGTGGCGATCAAGCGCGAAGCCGAGGGGCGGGTTCAGCCAGGCGGCGCGGCGCCATCGCCGGCTCCTGCCGATCCACTCACGCCGTGCCAGACCCGGGGGCGGCCGTCTTCGTGTCTCTCTTGGCGCCGGTGCGTTGCGGCGGCAGGCAGATGGTGAACGTGGTGCCCTCCCCCTCCGTGCTCTCGACCTCCACGCGGCCGCCGTGCTCCTCAACGATCTTCTGCGAGACCGGCAGGCCGAGCCCCGTGCCCTTCGAGCCCTTGGTGCTGAAGAAGACGGTGAAGAGCTTGCTCAGCGTCTCCTCGGACATGCCGCAACCGGTGTCCTCGACCAGGATGCGGGCCATGCCGTCATCGCCGGGTGCTCTCGTGCGGACGGTGACGGCGGCGCCGCTGCCAGCGCAGGCGTCGATGGCGTTCATCACGAAGTTCATCAGCGCGCGCTTGATGCCCTTCGGGTCGAGCTCGACGGCCGCGAGCTCGGTGTCGGGCACGAAGTTGAGGGGGACGCTCTTCGTCCTGGCGCGCTCGCCGCACATGGCGACAACATCGGCGACCAGGACGTTGACCTCGGTGGCCTCATAGGCCGGCTGGCGGTCCTTCGAGTAGGTGAGCAGGTCGTAGACGAGCTCCTCCATGAAGGCGTTGTTGCGGGTCACCATGTCCCAGCCCTGACGGACGCGGTCGATGTTATCCTGCTGGAGGCCGAGGTCGAGGATGAAGGCGCCGCCCTTGATGCCCTGGAGG
>CAZDNN010000269.1:0-8515 GCA_964506385.1 uncultured Planctomycetota bacterium | reverse complement strand
GGCCCGAATCCCTCGCACTCGTCTGCGAAGGACTTCTGCCACGGACTGCTAGGCAGAAAGAAGGTCTCCGCCACCGCGTTTGCCTGGCGAGTTGGCCATATGAGGAAGCCAAGGGCTGCCCCCCCTGGAGCAGGCTTTTCTGCCTCGCCCTCTGAGAAAAAGACAGCGTGCAAAAAGGCGTGCCAATTGTCTGCGGCGGCGGCCTCACACTTCCCTGAAGTGTTACCTCCCAAGATGATTGCCGATTGCCGATTGCTCCCGCCGGTTGAGGCTCACGAGCCGACCCGGATTCCTGCGTGCCAGCTCTGAAGCGGGCGGACGCCAAGGGGGCCGCGCCGGAGCGCAGCGATGGCGCTGGCCGCGGCGGCAGCGCCGGGGACGGTGGTGATGAGCGGCACCCCGCGCAGCACGGCGTTCGTGCGTATGGACACTTCGTCGCGGCGGGGCGACTTGCTGCTCGGGGTGTTGATGATGAGCTGGACCTCGCGGTTCTTCATCAGGTCCACCACGTTGGGCCGGCCCTCGGAGACCTTGAGGATGTGGTCGGCGGCGATGCCGGCCGCCGTCAGCACCCGATGGGTCCCGGCCGTGGCGATGAGCCGGAAGCCAAGCTCGTGGAGCCGGCGGATGATGGGCAGGACGTCCGCCTTGTCGCCGTCGCGGACGCTGACGAACACGGTGCCCTCGAGGGGCAGCTCGGCGCCTGCGGCGCCCTGGGCCTTGGCGAAGGCCACGCCGACGGTCGTGTCGATGCCCATCACCTCGCCCGTCGATTTCATCTCCGGGCCGAGCACGACGTCCACCCCGGGGAAGCGATTGAAGGGCAGGACGGGCGCCTTGACGGCGATGCCGGGCCGCGGCGGATTGCCCCGCACGCCCAGCTCCGCGAGGGTCTTGCCCAGCATCACCTTCGTGGCGATCTTGGCCAGCGGCACCCCCGTGGCCTTGCTGACGAAGGGCACGGTGCGCGAGGCCCGGGGGTTGACCTCGATGACGTAGACCTCGGCGTCCTGGATCGCGTACTGGATGTTGAGCAGGCCGCGGACGCCGAACTCGAGGGCGAGGGCGCGGGTCTGATGGCGCACCTCGTCGAGCACGTACTCGGGCAGGGTGTGAGGGGGCAGGACGCAGCAACTGTCCCCGCTGTGGACCCCGGCGGCCTCGACGTGCTCCATGATGCCGCCGATGTAGACGTCGGTGCCGTCGGCGACGGCGTCCACGTCGAGCTCGATGGCGTTCTCGAGGAACTTGTCGATGAGGATGGGCTTGCCGGGGGCGACGTCGATGGCGATGGCGACGAAGTGCTCGAGCTCGTCGCGGTTGAGGCAGATCTCCATGGCCCGGCCGCCGAGGACGTAGGATGGGCGGACGAGCACGGGGTAGCCGAGTCGCTCGGCGGCCCCGAGTGCGCCTTCGAAGCTCGTCGCCGTGTCGTTGTCAGGCTGGCGGAAGCCGAGCTTGCGCAGGGCCTCGGCGAAACGCTTGCGGTCCTCGGCTCTGTCGATGCTCTCGGGCGTGGTGCCCAGGATGGGCGCGCCGGCCCGCTCGAGCGGCACGGCGAGGTTGAGCGGCGTCTGGCCACCGAGCTGCACGATGAGCCCAACGGGCTTCTCCACCTCGACGACGTTGAGCACGTTCTCGAGGGTCACGGGCTCGAAGTAGAGGCGGTCGGCGGTGTCGTAGTCGGTCGAGACCGTCTCGGGGTTGGAGTTGATCATCACCGTCTCGTAGCCAAGCGCTCGGGCGGCGAAGACGGCATGGCAGCAGCAGTAGTCGAACTCGATGCCCTGGCCGATGCGGTTGGGGCCTGAGCCGATGATGACGACTGTGGGCTTGTCGCTGGCTCGGGCCTCGCACTCGCTCTCGTAGGTCGAGTAGAAGTAGGGGGTGGCGGCGGCGAACTCGGCGGCGCAGGTGTCGATGAGCTTGAAGGTCGGCCAGACCCCCGCGTCGAGACGGAGTTGGCGGGCGGCGGTCTCGGCGGCGCCGAGCGCCTCGCCGATCCCGGCATCGCTCAGGCCCGTCTCCTTCGCCCTGCGCCAGAGCGCCGGCGTCATGGCGCCCGGCGTGCCGGCTGCGGCGACGGCGGCCTCGACCTCGACGACCTGGCGCATGTTCTCGATGAACCAGGGGTCGATCTGGGTGAGGTCGGCGAGATCGGCGACGCTCCAGCCCGCGCGGAGCGAGGCGAGCAGGTAGCCCAGGCGGTCGGCGTTGGGGCGGCGGAGACCGCGGCGGAGGGCCTCCTCGTCGTCGACAGGCACCGAGGCCATGCGGGCCTCGAGGCCTCTGATCGCCTTGAGCAGCGCCTCCTTGAACGTGCGGCCGATGGCCATCGTCTCGCCGACCGACTTCATCGACGTGGTCAGCGTAGGGTCGGAGCCGGGGAACTTCTCGAAGGCGAAGCGGGGTATCTTGACCACGCAGTAGTCGATGGTCGGCTCGAAGCTGGCTGGGGTCTCGCGGGTGATGTCGTTGGGCAACTCGTCGAGGGTGTAGCCGACGGCGAGCTTGGCCGCGATCTTCGCGATGGGGAAGCCCGTAGCCTTCGACGCCAGGGCCGAGCTGCGGCTCACCCGGGGGTTCATCTCGATGACGACCATGCGGCCCGTGTCGGGTTGGACGGCGAACTGGATGTTGGAGCCGCCTGTATCGACGCCGATCTCGCGGATCACAGCGATGGCGGCGTCGCGCATGACCTGGTACTCGCGGTCGGTGAGGGTCTGGGCCGGGGCGACCGTGATGGAGTCGCCGGTGTGGACGCCCATGGGGTCGAAGTTCTCGATCGAGCAGATGATGACCGCGCAGTCGCGGTGGTCTCGCATCACCTCGAGCTCGAACTCCTTCCAGCCGATGAGCGACTCCTCGATGAGCACCTCGCCGATGAGGCTCAGCGCGAGGCCGCGGGCGGTGGTCTCGGCGAGCTCCTCGACGTTGTAGGCCACCCCGCCCCCCGCGCCGCTGAGGGTGTAGGCGGGGCGGATGATGACGGGCAGGCCAATCTCGCTGGCCACCGCCTGCGCCTCGGCCACCGTGCGGGCGATGCCGCTGCGGGGCAGGTCGAGGCCGATGGCGCGCATTGCGTCGCGGAACTCCTCGCGGTCCTCCGCCTTGCGGATGGCCGCTGGGCTGGCGCCGATGACCTCGACGCCGAACTGCTCGAGGATGCCTCGCTCGGCGAGCACGGTGGCGATGTTGAGTGCGGTCTGGCCGCCGAGGGTGGGGATCAGGGCGTCGGGCCGCTCGGCCTCAATGATCTTCGCGACCACCTCGGGCGTGATGGGCTCGATGTAGGTCGCGTCGGCCATCTCGGGGTCGGTCATGATCGTCGCGGGATTCGAGTTGACGAGCACCACCTCGTAGCCCTCCTCGCGGAGGGCCTTGCAGGCCTGGGTGCCCGAGTAGTCGAACTCGCAGGCCTGGCCGATCACGATGGGGCCGGAGCCGATGATCAGGATCTTGTGGATGTCGGTACGCCTAGGCATGGCCGTCCTGACGCGAGGGTGGCGAGGTTCGAGGTTCGAGTGACGAGTGGAAGAGAAGAGGGGACGAGGCTCGAGCGTCGAGGGTCGAATGGAAGAGCGGGCAGAAGCAAGACGCCGAGTGCTCGGGACTCGCCGCTCCGCGCGGGAGGCCGATGCGGGCGAGAGGGACAGCGGGAGCGGGACTGGGGTTGTGGGAGCGCGGCGCGCGGCGAGACAGGCGATCAGTCATCCGAAACCGATTCGACATTCGTCATCCGTCATCTGCCACCCGGCACTTGACACTCGACACTCGACACTCGACACTCAAAACTCCCCCTCGCGGGCCCGCCGCGAGGGGGCTATTCCCACTCGATCGTGCCCGGCGGCTTCGAGCTGATGTCGTAGAGCACGCGGTTGACGTCGCGGACCTCGTTGATGATGCGGGCCGACATCCTGGCCAGCAGGTCGTCGGGCAGCCGCGCCCAGTCTGCCGTCATCCCGTCGCGGCTCGTGACGACCCGCAGGGCCACCGCCGACGCATAGGTCCGCGCGTCGCCCATCACCCCGACGCTGCGCACCGGCAGCAGCACCGCGAAGGACTGCCAGACGCCGCCGTAGCCCTCCCAGTCCCTCATCTCCTCCTGCACGATCCGGTCGGCGTGGCGCAGGACCGCCAGCCGATGGGGGGTGACCTCCCCCACAACGCGCACCGCCAAGCCCGGGCCGGGAAAGGGCTGACGATACAGGATGCTGCGGGGGAGGTCGAGTTCCCTGCCCAGCTCGCGCACTTCGTCCTTGAAGAGGAATCGCAGCGGCTCGATCCGCTCGAGCTTGGCCCACTCGGGGAAGCCGCCGACGTTGTGGTGCGTCTTGATCGTCGCCGACGGCCCGCCGTGCGCCGACAGGCTCTCGATGACGTCGGGGAACAGGGTGCCCTGTGCCAGGAACCGCGCGCCGCCCAGCCGCTCGGCCTCCTCGGTGAACACCCGGACGAACTCGTCGCCGATCGCCAGCCGCTTCTCCTCCGGGTCCGTCACGCCCTTCAGCCGCGCCAGGAAGCGGTCCGACGCGGCCACAAACGTGACGTTCAGCCCGATGTCGGCGGCGGCCCGGAGCACCTCCTCGGCCTCGCGCTCGCGGAGCACCCCGTTGTCCACGAATATACTGGTGAGTTGGTCCCCGACGGCGCGGTGGACCAGTGCGGCGACCACAGTGGAGTCGATGCCGCCGCTCAGGCCGCACAGGACGCGCTCGTCGCCAACCTGGGCGCGGATGGCGGCGATGGCCTCGTCGATGAACGAGCTCATCTTCCAGTCGGCCTGGCAGCCGCAGATGTCGAGCAGGAAGTTCCGCAGCATCTGCTCGCCGCGGGGGGTGTGGTAGACCTCGGGGTGGAACTGCACGCCATAGAGCCGGCGCCCCGGGTCGGCGAAGGCGGCGACCTCGACCGCGGGGGTCCACGCGGTGGCCCGCGCCTTGCCAGGGAGAGCCGTGACGCGGTCGCCGTGGCTCATCCACACGGGCTCGCACTCGCCGCAGCCGGCGAAGAAGCCGCTGCGTTCAGGGATCTCGATGGTCGCGGGGCCGTACTCGCCCGAGCCGCCACGCTCGACCGCCCCGCCCATCAGCTTCGCGAGAAGCTGCATGCCGTAGCAGATGCCCAGGACGGGCACGCCGAGGTCCAGCAGCCCCGCGTCGTAGTCGGGCGCCTCCTCGTCGTACACGCTCGCCGGCCCGCCCGACAGGATGACGCCCTTGGGCCTCAGCCCGCGCAGCTCGTCGAGCGGGATGCTGCACGGCTCGAGGCGGCAGAAGACATGCTGCTCGCGCACCCGCCGCGCGATGAGCTGGCTGTACTGCGAGCCGAAATCCAGGATGACGATCGTGTCGTGAGTCACACAGAGTCCTCAGGCGGAATGAGTTGGATGGGTGGATGGGTGGATGATTGGAGGAAGAGGAAGGACCTCCGCATCCCCTCTTCTCCTCGTCCATCCATCCACCCATCCACCCATCCATTCATCCATTCTTCCACTCCCCCATCATCTACACAGCACAAGCCGTCAGGCAATGAGCCTGCACTTGACTCCAAAGTGCTGTGCGGCGCGGGCCATCGGCTTGTCCGTCGTCAGCACCTCGAGGTCGTTGGTGAATGCGGCCGCGAGGTGCAGCGCGTCCAGCGTCCGAAGCGGTGTCGTGAAGCGACCGATCCAATCACGCGCAAGGCCATACTCCCGCGCCTCGATCGGCACCACCCGATAGTACCCATCCGCGAGATGGGCACGGAACATCAAGAGGATCTGCGTGGCGTCGGCCACGTCAAGCTCCTTCACGCGCACTTTCCTTGCCACCGCCGAGTGCAATTCGACTTCCACCAGCGGGCTGATAGCCGGCAGCTCCTGCCCTGCGAACTCCTCCGCCACGATCGCGCTCAGCCGCTCGGGGGCGTAGTAGGCCACCAGACAGCTTGTGTCCACGTAGCTCATCAGAAGCGCTCCTCGTCCCGAAGCGCAATGACCGTCTCCGACAGTGGCTTCCCTCTCACCCGGATGCTCGCCCTGAACTCGGAGAGGTCGGGGAGCCTGCGTCCCCCCTCGGGGGCCACCGGACCCAACCGCGCGACTTTCCGGCCACGCCGCGTGATGGTGACCGACTCCCCTCGCTCCGCCGCGGCCACGAGCTCGCTCAGGCGCTTCCTCGCCTCCCGGATGCTCACGGTTGCCATGGCCTACCTCCTATTGTGTTACACATGAAGTGTACACAAATGCGGGCCGCCTGTCAACCATCGGCCAACTTCCCGACTCCCCCTCCCCATCCACCCATCCACCCATCCATTCATCCATTCTTCCACTCCCCCATCATCCGCGTGAACCGCTCGAACAGGTGGCTCGCGTCGTGCGGCCCGGGCGCCGCCTCGGGGTGGTACTGGACGGCGAAGAGCGGCTCGGAGCGGTGACGGAAGCCCTCGAGGGTCTCGTCGTTGAGGTTCACGTGGGTCAGCTCCACGTCGGTGTCGCTCAGCGAATCGATGTCCACGCAGAAGCCGTGGTTCTGGCTCGTGATGTCCACCTTGCCCGTGGCCAGCTCCTTGACGGGGTGGTTGGCCCCGCGGTGGCCGAACTTGAGTTTGTACGTCGTGCCGCCCAGGGCGAGGCCGAGGAGCTGATGCCCCAGGCAGATGCCGAAGATGGGCACCCGGCCGATGAGCTTGCGGAGCTCGGCCACCACGTGGGGCACGCCGGCAGGGTCGCCGGGGCCGTTGCTCAGCATCACGCCGTCCGGCTCCATGGCCAGCACGGCGTCGGCCGGCGCGGTGGCCGGCACGACGGTGACCTGGCAGCCCGCGGTCGCGAGGAGCCGCAGGATGTTGTGCTTGACCCCGAAGTCGTAGGCCACGACCCTGAACCGCGCGTCGCGGGGCGACGGCCACGCGAACTCCTCGCCGCAGGTGACGTGCTGCACCATGTCGCGGCCCACCAGGCCCTCCCAGGCCCTGGCCATGGCGACGAGCTCGTCGGCGCTCCTGCCGTCGGTCGAGACGGCGGCCTTCATCGCCCCCGCCCGGCGGATGTGCAGGGTCAGCGCCCGCGTGTCGATGCCCTCGATGCCGATGACGTCCTGCGCCCGCAGGTAGTCGGGCAGGCTCTGGCTCGACCGCCAGTTGCTCGGCACGCGGCAGCACTCCTTGACGATGAAGCCCTGGACCTGGATGCGCCCGCTCTCCGGGTCGTCGGCGTTCACCCCGTAGTTCCCGATAAGCGGGTAGGTCATCGTCACGATCTGCCCGGCGTACGACGGGTCGGTCACCACCTCCTGGTAGCCGGTCATCGAGGTGTTGAAGACCACCTCGCCGCACCGCGTCCCCGCCGCACCGAAGGACCGGCCCGCGAACACGCGGCCGTCTTCGAGAGCAACCACCGCTTCGCCGTTCTCGCTCACGCTACCCCTCTGTCTGGAATCACCCGCCCCCACGGGCGGGCGCCGTCGGTTCTCGGGCGCGAGGCCCGGCTGGAGCCTCGCCCTCCCTCTGCCATTCGACACTCTATCGCACTTCCAGCGCGTACTTGTCCACGGGCTCGGGGACCTCGCAGGGGTAGTCGCCGGTGAAGCAGGCCGTGCAGTAGTCGTCGGGCGGGCGGGT
This sequence comes from uncultured Planctomycetota bacterium, assembly GCA_964506385.1. GTDB lineage: Bacteria > Planctomycetota > PUPC01 > DSUN01 > DSUN01 > CAZDNN01. The sequence goes on along the minus strand of CAZDNN010000269.1, from coordinate 913 downwards.
CACGGCGGAGAGCAGGCCCTCGACGCTCAGGTAGCCGAGGGTGTCCACGCCGATGAACTTGCGGATTTCCTCGACCGTGCGGTCGTGCGCGGCCAGCTCCGTGCGGGTCGGGAAGTCGATGCCGAAGTAGCAGGGGTGGCGGATCGGCGGGCTGGAGATCCGCAGGTGCACCTCCTTCGCCCCGGCCTCTCGCAGCATCCCGAGCCGCGTCCGCGACGTGTTGCCCCGCACGATCGAGTCGTCCACGACCACCACCCGCTTGCCCCGGACGATGTCGGCGATGGCGTTGAGCTTGATCCGCACGCCCAGCCCGCGCCGCTGCTCGGCCGGCTGGATGAACGTGCGGCCGACGTAGTGGTTGCGGATGAACCCGAAGTCGAAGGGGATGCCGCTCGCCCGCGCGTAGCCCATGGCCGCCGGGACGCCGGAGTCGGGCACCGGGATCACGACGTCGGCGTCGGCGGGATGCTCCTCGGCGAGCCGCGCGCCCAGCCGCTGGCGGACCAGGTGGCACGTGTCGCCGAACACCACGCTGTCTGGCCGCGCGAAGTAGACGTGCTCGAAGATGCAGTGCGCCCGCTTGACCTCCCCGGGCGGGACGAACGTCTCGCTGTGGAGGCCCCGCTGGTCGATCGTCACCATCTCGCCCGGCTCGATGTCGCGGATGAGCCGCGCGCCGATCAGGTCGAACGAGCAGGTCTCGCTCGCCACCACCGGCGAGCACCGCAACTCTCCCAGCGACAGCGGGCGGAACCCGTGGGGGTCCCGCGCCGCGATGAGTTGCGTCGGAGTCAGGATGAGCAGTGAGAAGGCGCCTTCGAGGTGGCTCAGGCAGTGGGCCACGTGGTCGGGGCGCCCGAGGTGGTCGGGGTCGGCCATCAGGTGGACGAGAATCTCGCTGTCGGTGCTGGTC
>CAZDNN010000268.1:0-8518 GCA_964506385.1 uncultured Planctomycetota bacterium | reverse complement strand
CCGCCAGCGGCGCCAGTACTAGGCGTTGCCGATGTCCGATTGGCGATTGCGGATTGCGCCCCGACCCGGCGCCGCCCCGTCCCCTCCGGTAGCCTCCACCTCCGTCTTCCTGCCGACTGCCGACTGCCTCCTGCCGACTACTGACCTCTGACCTCTGACCTCTGACTTCTGACCTCTGACCTCTGACTTCTCGCTCCCGGCCGCCCCTCGTCACTCGCCCCGCGGCTTCTGCGAGAGCTGCGGCGCCGTGCCCGTGGCCTCGAGGCGCACGTTGCGCAGCCAGTAGGTGGCGCCGGCCGGGTTGCCGCCGAAGCCGGCGAGCAGGTAGCCCTTGTTCGCGTGATTGGCGAACATGGGCTGCCAGACCATCAGCAGGTTGTCCATCGGGTGGAGGGTCCGCAGGGCGCCGAGCAGGTCGAAGCTCACGCTGTGCCACTCCCCATCGGCCTCGACCCCCTCGAAGCGGCCGATGGTGGTGCAGAAGCCGAGCGTCTCGTCAGGCCCGCTGAGCGCCACGCGGCAGAGGGTGCCGTGGCAGCGGAAGTAGAGGTCCACCTTGGCCTCAGGGGAGAGCTTGACGTCGAAGGTCAGCCGCGGCCGCTCGAGGGCGCTGAAGACCCGCGGCCGGAGGGCGAGGGCGAAGGGCCCGCCGCCCACCGTGTTGGTGACCGTGTAGAGCGAGCCGTCGGCGGTGACGCGGGTGTGGCCGTCGGCGCAGTCGTTGGTCAGGCAGCCATCGGCGAAGATCGGGTGGCGGCGCAGGAAGGGCTGCGGCTTGCCCACCTGGTCGGCGGCGAGGCGTGCTTTGGCGATGAGGATGCCGTTGTCGGTGCTCCAGATCGCGGCGTGGCCGTCGGGGAGCGGCTCGGGATCCTCGTACTCCAGGACGGGGACCTCCCAGACGTAGAGGCGGACGACGCGCCCCTCGCGGCAGAGCTTGATGTGGACCCAGCCTCTGTGCTGGGAGTAGAGCTCGGTGCTGCGCCCGCGCATCCACTGCTTGGGCAGCAGGGCGCGCTCGTGGCTGGTCTGCGCGACGAGCTGGCCGTTGCGGAACAGAGCGGTCAGGGTGTTGCCGTTGGCCCCGACGATGGCGGTGTAGCCCTGCGCGACGTCGTTGCCAGGCGAGCAGATGGTCAGACCCACGTCCCGCATGTTCTGGTAGCCGCCGTAGGCGAACATCATGACGCCGAGGTCCACGTCGAGGTACGCGTTGCCCGAGAGCTTGCGCTTGCTGCCGATGGCCAGTAGCCCGTCGCCGCGGCCGCCGAAGAACGACCAGGTGGGGTTGCACACCCAGCGGTTCATCACCTCCCAGTTCCCGTCGATGACGTGCCACTCGGTGGGCATGCCGCTGAAGAAGTACTCGACGACGTTGGGGCATTCGACGGTGACGTCGCGGGGCAGCGCCCCCTTGATGCGCACCGCGGCTCCGCGCAGCGGCTCGCGGTCCGTGTGCTCCAGCCACTGCTGGCCATCGGCGAGCACGCGGACCCGAGCCCCCTCGCGGCGAAGGGCCAGGCGCTTGACCTCTGCATTGTTGGCGATGGGCTTCTCAGCCACGACCTGGCCGGCCCGCGACAGCCGGACCGCGCCGGCCGGGTCGTAGTGGAGGCCGTAGCCCGATGCATTCTCCCGGCGGTCGGCGCAGATGAACAGGGCCATGCCCTCCCCTGGCTTGACGGGAGCCGAGATGGTGACGTCGCCTGGGAAGTCGGAGCGGTGGAGCCACTGGTGGCCCAGGCCCGTGTGCTCCCACGAGTACACGGGGTCAGCCCACGCCCGCATGACGGGGTCCGTGCGCTGATAGGCATTCGGGCCGCGGCGCACGGTGCGCCGCTCCGCGACCTTCCCGACCCCGACGTCGTCGAAGCTCACCGAGCCCGGCGCCGCCGCCCAGAAGCCGAGCCGCCCAGGCACGATCGCGTCGTCCGCCGCAGAAATCACGTCCCGCCCGTCAACCGACGCCGTGGCACGCACCTGCCCGAGCGCGTCGCCCTCGACGGCGACGCTCAGCTCGTAGAACTCGTTGGGGAAGAACCCGCCGCTCTGGCTGGCGAGCACCGTCGCCTTGCCGCCGCGCACCCGGGCCAGCTCCAGGCGGCCCGCGCTGCCAAGCACCTTGTCGGCCGAGAGCCAGCGGACCACGTGGTAGTCGCCCGGCCCCAGCCAGGCGAAGACGATGCCCAGGGCACCCACGCCACGAATCTGGGCGCCGCAGGTGAAGCGATAGTCCGTCCAGAAGTCATGTCCGGCGGTGATGAGTGCCGTGTCGGCCGGCTCGGAGGGCGGGATCGGCTCCTGGCGGCGGGCCCTGCCCCAGACGATGAGCGCGCGGCGGAGTTCGACCTCCCGGGTGCTGCCGTTGTGGTAGACCGCGAGCTTGACCGGTTTGCCCTCCTCGCCCTGGAGCTTGGCCGCGGCCTCGTCGGGCCGGCTGACGGCGACCCCGTCGATGCTCCGGATGATGTCGTTCTCCTGTATGCCGGCCTCGTCGGCCGGCGAGCCCTCCGCCACGCGGATGACCCGCACGGACCGGCGGTCGAGCATCACGCCGATGCCGACCTCGACCGAGCGGGTGCGGTTCGCCGACGCCACGTCCTCGATCTCGTCGAACACCGCGGCCAGCTCCGCAGGGTTCGCGCTCTTCGCCGCGTAGGTCAGTGAGCTGAGCACCCAGCGGCCGCGGCGCGGCACCCAGAGCCCAGGCTTCGGCTCCGGGTCGGGGAAGTCATCGGCGAAGCTCACCTGCTCGCGGGCCACAACGCGGAAGGTCTCGATCTCGCTCCCAGCCCCCACGCCGAGGCGAACGGCAGGTGTTGCGGCGGACGCGGCGGCCTCGCAGCCGTAGACCCATCGGTCGCCTATCCCGACCAGCAGCCGCTCGGGGGTGCGCTTGACGAAGAACCGGCGTGAGGCGCCCGGCAGCGTACCGGCCGCAACCTGCTTCCCGCCAGCGAGCACCTGCCACGTATCGCCGGTGACGCGGGCCTCGACACCCTCGACCTCGCACCCGAGCGCGGCCGAGGCCGTGCCGGGATCCTGGTGCTTCAGGACGACGATGGCGAGGTAGCCGTCGGGCGCCGCGGCGCGCAGGGCGCGGCGACGCCACGTCAGCTCACCCGCCGAGGCGCAGCAGGCGCACGTGAGCAACAGGGTAACGATGGCCCGCAATGAGGGTCGGGGTGCGATCACGCGGAAGCTCCCGTGGTGCGGTAGGTTCGAGATGCGGCCCTGGTGTGCCGGCGGGCGGCCCGCCCGACGCACTGGCGCCGGCGCGGGCCGCCGGGGGTCGCCTATACCAGCTTACCGCCTGCCCAGGGTGATAGTCAACTCCATCGTCTTGCCTTCGCGGAGCAGGCCGAGGGTGATTGGGTCACCTGGCTTCCTGGCGCTGACCATGCGGGCGAACTCGCCCTTGGTGGCCACGGCGGCGCCGTCGAGCTGCACGACCACGTCGTCCTTACGCAGCCCCCCGGCCTCTGCCGGGGCGCCCTCGCGGACGCCGGTGACGAGCACGCCGCGCTCGATCGCCAGCTTCAGCCGCTTGGCGATAGCCGCCGAGACCGTCTCAGCGTCGAAGCCAAGGTAGGGCCGCGGCTTCTGCGGCTGAGGCTCGACCCGGCCCATGACGCGCCCGCGCCCGTGGCCGCCCTCCTGGCGGATCATCTCGCTGAGCCGCGCAAGCAGGTCCTGCTCGACCTGCGCCAGGGTGCGGGTGACCCGCCGGTGGTCCTCGTCGACCTTCTGGACTCGCTCGCCGAGGGGCTCGAGGTCGGAGGCCAGGCTGTCGAGGCGGGTGGCCAGATGCTCCTGCTCGAGCTCGAGGGCTTCGAGCCGGGCGCGCACCTCGGCCGTGTCGTCGGAGCGCGAACAGCCGACCAGCGAGGCCAGCGTCGCAACCATCGTGATGAAAAGCCAGTGCCGTGTCATTGGTGCATCTCCGCGTCAGTGGTCGTCGTGCGTCTGCGCTCCGCCTGGTTGCTGCGGGCCCACGCCCCACTGGGTTCCCGCTCCCCTTCGGGGATTCGGTCGTGTCTGCCCGCCCCTCGGGCTCCCTCCCCCGCGGTGGGGGAGGGAGCTGGGGAAGGCTGCTAGAAGTCGGCGCCCGGCCGCGGGCGGTCCTGGCCGGGCTGTCCGCCGTCCCGGCCGCCCCGTCCGCCCGGTCCGCCGCGCTGTGGGCCGCGGAACCCGCCGAAGGGCATGCGTCGCTGTTGGAGCTCCTTGGCCTTCTCTTCGCCGACGGCCTCGATGAGCTTCTGGTTGTAGGTCGTGTCGATCTCCGCCAGCTTCGCGCGGTAGGCGTCGTAGGCCGTCCCGGCGGGCCTGTAGGCCTCCTTCTGCTCGTCGGTGAGCACGGCGACCATGGCGTCGGCAGCCTGGACGTCGACGGTCTCGCGCGCCTTGCGCATGCCCTCCATGAACTTCGCGACCGCGCCGGCATCCCGCCAATCGTTGGGGCGCTGCACGTCGCGCATCTGCTCGCGCAGGGCGGCGAAGCCATCGCGGCGGACCTCTTCGGCCTCGGTGCGCTGCTCGTCGGTGAGCTTCATGTAGCGGCGGATGATGTCGGTCTTGCTGAAGGGCACGGAGTCGGGCCGGCCCTGGCGCTCGACGCCCTGGTCGGTGCGCAGCTTCTCGAGCACGGCGACGAGCTCCTTGCGGGCGGCGGCGCGCTGGTCCTTGCGCCAGACCATCGCGTCGTAGACCTTCTTATACGGCTCCTTGGCGTCGGCTGGGAGGATCTCGATGACGAGCGCCACGTACTTGATGTCGAGCTGGCGCTTCAGCTCGTCGATGGCCTCGGCCTCCTCGAGGTAGCGCTGGTCGTCGAGGGCCTGGAGCGACGCCGTTTGCTCCTCGTTGAGCTCCGCCAGGCGGCGTGCCGTGTCGAACACGTCGATCTCTTCCTGGCGGCGCTGCATCATCCCCATCATCCTCGCGCGCATGTCGCGCCCGCGCCCGCCTTGCCCGCGATTCGGCGGGCCGCCAGCCTCCACCGCCAGCGCAGCGGTCAGGACCACCACTGCTGCTATCCATAGCTTCTTCACAGTCCGTTCTCCTTTCCTGTCCATCGCGTCTCGCTCGGCCGCTCGTCCGGCTCGAGCATCCAGGTGATGGCCCCGACGACGAGCGCCACGAGGCACGTCACCGCAAGGGCAAGGCCAAAGTGCATCGCACGTCCCCTTCCCTGCACCGTTGCCGGCCTCTATCGGGCGCTGGCCACGAGGACCATCCGCCCGAGTTCCGCGTTCGCGGCGTCTCGCAGGCCGTCGAGCCTCTCGAGCTCGGCCTCGGCCGCTTCGAGCCGCGCAAGCTGGGGATGCGCATCCAGGAGCCTGGCATAGGCGTCGGGCCGCCGCAAGAGCCGCCGCCGCTCCGCCAGCATAGCTGGCCCCACGGCGCTGCGCAGCCGCTCCACCCTGGCCTCGACCTCGCGGGTCGAGCCGGCCGACCATCCGTCGGCGACGATCGCGGAGTCGCCCTGCCGCAGGGTCACCTTACGGTCCGACAGGGCGAGCTCGAGCTGTCCGGAGAAGACGTGGACGCCGACCGCCACGGCCCCGCCGCTGGTCAGCGCCCGACTGTAGAACTGGGCGCCGTGGGTCCGGACAACCGTGCCGCCATCCTCGGGCACCAACTCGACCCTCACCACCTTCTCGCCGTTGCTCACCTGGCCCAGGACCGTGCCAGAGTGCACGGATATGGCCACCGCATCGTCGGGCGCGGAGGCGAAGGCGGTGCCGCTGGGGATGAGGAAGAGTCCGCGACCGTCCTCGATGGCCGCATCGGTCAGCGCCACGTAGCCGCGTCCTGGCTCCAGGCCGTCGGTCGTCGGGCCCAGGGCATCGGCCACCTGTCCCGCCACCACGTCAGCCTGCGACGGCGCCGCCGCCAGGGGCAACGTATCGCCGCCACCCGGCTCGGCAGGTCTGTGGAGCCGGTGGGCCACCGCGAGGCAGACGACGGCCGCTGCTGCCGCCGCGGCGGCAAGTGCCGGCCACGCGCGCCGGCGCGGCCGGGCCACGCCGGCCAGGACGCGGTCGGCGAAGGCCGGGCCGGGCTCGGCCCACGCCAGCGCCTCGCCGACGGCCTCGTCGGCGGCACGCACCTCGTCGAGCGCGCGGCGGCAGGGCCCGCACGCCCCCAGGTGCGCCTCGACGCGCTCGCGCGCGGCCTCGCCGAGGACACCGAGCACGTAAGCATCGATCTGGTCGCGAACCTCGTCGCAGGTCATTCTTCGTCCTCACTGAGCAGCGTTCGCAACTTCCGACGTGCGCGTGTGAGCCGCGAGGTCACCGAGCCGATCTGAAGGCCCAGCAGCCGCGCGATCTCGGCACACGAGCAGCCCTGGTGGTAGTGCAGGTGCAGGACCTGCTGGTCGGTCTCCGGCAGCGTGCCGATGGCGTCGAGCAGCTCGATCCGGGGGCAATTGCTCGGCGCAGGCACGACTGACGGCAGGGGGCCAGGGCGACGACTGCGTCGCCGCGACGTGCGACGGGCAGCGTTGCTCACCGTCCGCAGCAGCCAGGCCCCGAAGGCGGCCGGCTGGCGGAGCTGGTGCAGAGAGCGGAACGCTCGCATGAACGCCTCCTGAGCCACATCCTCCGCCTCGGCCCTGTCGCCGACGAGGGCGTAGGCGCGGGCGATGGCGAGGCCCTGGTAGCGGCGCACCAGCGCGCCGAAGGCATCCCGGTCACCCCCCTTGGCCTGCTCAGCGAGCTCGGCATCCGTCGGCTCCGGGCGGTCAGCGCTCGCTGGCTTCCTCATCAACTGCCGTCCACTCATCAACTTAGACACACGGCAGCGGCACTTTGCTGCATGCCGACTCCCCAACGGCCAGTGCCCCCGCACCCGGCTGCCGGCACGGGCACACTAAACCGTACCACGTCATACACTTAGGAGCGAACGGGAGTTTCGCCTGGCGAGGCACCGCCCCCTGCCTGGACAGGGGCGGGTCAGCGGCGGCCGACCTTGACCTTGAGCTCGATCTTCTCGTCGCCGCGGATCCCGGCGAGGACGATGACATCGCCGGGCTTCTTCCTGGCGAGGCCGGCGATCAGCTCGGTCTTCGTCTTGATGGCCGTGCCATCGAGCTCCTGGACCACGTCGTCCTTCTTCAGGCCGGCCACACTGGCTGGGGCGCCCTCTCGGACGGCGGTGACGAGCACGCCACTGGTGACCTTCAGCTTGAGCTCACGGGCCAGCTCCTCGGTGACGGTCTGGCCGTCGAAGCCGAGGTAGGGCTTGGGCACTTCGGGCTCGGCGGGGCGGACGACCCTAGGCACGGGGCGGACGAAGCCGGGCCTGCGGCCGCTGCGCTCCTGCTGGATCATCTCGTGGATGCGCGACTGAAGGTCCTCGGAGGCCTGGGCAACGGCCGTCTCGAGGTGGCGGTTCGACTGGTCGATCTCATTGAGCTTGTCCTCGAGTGGCCGCAGCTCCTTGGTGAGCTGCTCGAGGCGCTGCTCGAGGCGGGCGTTCTCGGCCTCGAGCTCGTCGAGGCGGCTCCGCAGGTCCGCGCTGTCCCCACCGCACCCTGTCGAAACGACGGCAACAGCGGCCAGAACGAGTGCGGCGCTCCATCGTCTCAGCATCGTAACCCCCTTCATGTGGCTCATCGTGGTTCCCACACTATAGCGCCCAGCCCCTCATAGTTCAAGACGCGCTCGGCTGCGAAAGGTTCCAAGCCGGGCCGGCGTCGCAACGTCATCCCACCCCGAACCGTGTCCGTCGAGCCTGCCAGCCCGGACTCCGCCCGCTGCACCATCCTACAGCCGCCCCGCCGCATGGGTTCCAGAAACCACGCCCCCACACAGACTGCCCCCCCCGCCCGGCACCCACAGACCTTGCGTCGCCCCACCGAGGCAAGCCCCGTGGAGGCGGGAGTCTCTTGTGACGCCGAACGCCAGGCTTTCTGCGACCATGCCTGCTGCCCCACGCCGCAGCCCAGTTCGCAGCGTGAGGGAGGCCTGGGCCTCTCCCAGGCCGCGAGCGGGTTCCCTGTCCAAGCGCGTCAGAGAGATGAAGGAACGCTGGCTCCGCCCGGCACATGCCGTCTCGCGGCATGTCGACATCCCGCCAACCGCCAACGTGGCCGGCCCCCTCCCCCTGGAGACCATTGTCGCACACAGCCCGGGATTGCGGAGTTGCCCAACTCCGCAATCCCCATGCAGAGAGAGACGCGGCGGCCAGCGCGTGCCGACCCCCGCGGCTCGCCCGCGGGCTTCCGAGACGCTCGGCATCACGCGGCCATCCCAGCCCTGCACCTGCCCCAGACCTCCCCAGGCATCCCCTGCCACCAGTGAGCTAGAATTGCAGAGCTGACCAGCTCTGCAATCCGCATCCGGAGAAAGACCCGGTCGCCAGCACGTCCGGCCCCCCGCCGTTCGCACACCCCCGCCGGACGAGATTCTCATCAGGCGGCTACCTCAGCCCTCCACCTGCCCCAGACCTCCCCAGGCACCCCTTGCCACCAGTGATCGAGAATTGCAGAGTTGACCAACTCTGCAATTCT
>CAZDNN010000267.1:0-8543 GCA_964506385.1 uncultured Planctomycetota bacterium | reverse complement strand
CGGCGGTAGTAGCAGTAGCGCTGGATGCCGGGCATGGTGGGCGTGTCGATGTAGATATTGTCGCCGAGAAGCAGGAGGGCCAGCGGCTCGTGCTTGACCACGGTGTCCCACATACGCTCGTGGGGCGGCACCCAGCCGGCGCCGCCGCCGAAGGCGATGGAGAAGGCCGCCTTCGCGCCGGCGGCCGGGAACGTCAGGAAGCGGGGTGGCTCGCCCGTGGCCACCCGCTTGCCGTCCACCAGCACGTCGTAGTGGTAGAGGGTGGATGGGCTGAGGCCATCGACCTCGGCCACCGCCGTGAAGTCGCTGTCCCTGCGCGTCCGCGCCGGCACGGAGCGAATCGGCTCCCTCATGCCCTTGGCCGGAGTCACGGCAACCTGCACAGACGCCTCGGCGGCGGTGCGGACCCAGAACTTCGCGCTCGTGGCGGTGACGCAACCAACCATGGGGCCGTGGACGAGCGCGACGTTGCGATCGGCCATGAGCTTGCGGAAAGGGGCGCTCTCGACGAGGCGCTTGAAGATGCCCCGCGGGCCGGCGTAGAAGCGGCCCGGCGGCAGGCCCGCGTCGAGCGCCTTCTTCACCATGTCCACCGCCGCGTCGAGCTTCCCGAGCTGCGCGCGCGCAGCGGCGAGGCCCCAGAGCGCCTCGGGGTCGTCGGGCATCGCCTCCAGAATGCGCTCGAACGCGGCGGCGGCCCTGGCATGGTCGCCCTTCAGCAGCAGCTTCATGGCAGGGACGTGCACGCGCTTGAGCTGCCCTGTGCGGACCTTGGCTGCCTTCTGAGCGCCCCAGACGCCGGATGGCAACAGCGCCAGGACAAGACACTGTGCCGAGAGGAGAGAGCGTCTCGCCATGTCTGGCACGCCTCCTTGACCGATGGAACGGATGGGACTATGCTGCACCAAGACATTCAACCCCGCAGCCTCCACGCTGTCAAACCACGACCTGGAGATGCCCTCGCGATGCCATCGCGTCCTGGCCGCCTTGCTGCCGCGCTGGCGCTCGCCGTGCTCGCATCGGGATGCGGCTTCGGCTCACGGGCCGACCGCGCACTCAGGACGCTCCGGCAGCGCGTCCCCACCTTCTGCGTCGTGTCGCTGCCGGCGGCGCCGGGACGCCTCGAGTTGGCACCCGAGCAGGGCCTCACCGTCGAGCAGCTTCGCGGCGTGCCTCTCGACGATGACCCACCCGCGCTCGGCCGGCGGCAGGTGCCCTACGACGATCGAATGACGGACAGCTTCCCTCCCGGCCAGGCGCCCTACGTGGCAAAGGGCATCGCGCCCTTCCGCCTCCGCCACTTCCACTGCGAGTTCAACTACGGCGGCTGGCACAACTGGGCCATGGCCGACTACGCCGCCACCCGCGGCTTCGGCATCCTCTATCCCTACAAGCACCCCATCGAGCTGTGGTCCCACGTCCCCAGGGGCACGGCGTGGCTCCTGTGGGGCGGCTTCGTCGACTGGCGCCGCTGGCTCCCCGCCCACGGCATCCCCGAGGGCCGCTACGATCGCCTCGTCGGCCGCGACATCGTCGGCCAGCTCACCCGCGAAGGGGTGTTCAAGCCCAACCCCGGCTACAGGTACTTGATGATCGACATGGAGCACGGCCGCCTCTCGCCCGACAAGCTCCGCGAGCAGCCGTGGTACCCCGCCGACGCCGCCGAGGCGGACCGCCGGGCCTTCGAGACCCGCTACTACGACGGCTATGCGGAGACGTACGTCGCCCCCGTCCAGGCTGCCCGCAAGCAGGGCTGGCGCCGGATCAGCGTCTACGGCTGGCAGCCCTTCCCGCGCACCTGGTTCGGCCTCGAATCGGCCGCCGCCGACCCGGCCACCGACCACGGCTGGAACGCCTTCGGCAGGGCGATCTACAACGCCGTGGACATCGTGAACCCCACGGTCTACTGCTTCTACTGGGACCCGAGGAACGTGGCCTACACCCTGGCCAACATCGATCTGAACATGGAGCTGGTGGCCTCGGCCCGGCCGCGGAAGCCCGTCCGGCCCTACTACTGGACGCTGCTCCACGGCGGGGGCGGCGGCTGGCGCTGGTGGCGGGGGCAGCCGCTCCGCAACGAGGACGCGCGGGCCATGATCGCCATGGCCTTCTTCGCCGGCATCGACGGCTTCGACACCTGGAACTGGTCGGGCACCGGCAGCCACCATCGCCCGTCGCTCCGCCACAAGGACCGCAAGACGGGCAAGTGGGTGCTCCACGACGTGATGGTCGGCCACCCCTTCGCCCTCCGCGCGCTCGGCAGGCCGAAGGATTCGCCGCCCACACAGTTCCGCCGCTACGACGTCCTCCACGTCACCAGCGTCGGCGACGACGGCCGCGTATGGTTCCAGCGGATCGACAAGGACGCTGCCGACCGCAACTGGGGCATCGCCAGGGATGCGCCCATCTACGAGATCCAGGAGAAGGACCTGCTCCCCAGGCTCCGCGCAGCCTCGGAGCCCGTGGCCGCGACGATCGAGGGCATGGCCCTCGTCAAGCCCTTCGAGCACATCCTGCGTCATGGCGAGGTGAAGATCGACGTTCCAGCACAGGAGCAGTTCACCGACGTGCTCCCCATCGTCCGCCGCGTCGCCCTCGGCCACGTGCACATTCTCATCACATACGACCCCCTCTGGGAGGAGCAGGACGCACCGAGGCGGATCGTGCTGGAGGACTTCGACGGCCGCCAGGGCCTCACCCTCGTCCTCCCCGCCGACGCACAGACGCGCATCTTCGTCCTCCGCGAGGACTGAGCCACCCGCGCGCCGGGATGGGAGGGCGAGGCTCCCGCCGAGCCGCGCGAGCCGAAGGACAGCGGTCAGCCTCATCGGGCGGCTCGGCGGGAGCCTCGCCCTCCCCTCGCGCCCTTCACGAGGAAAAGCGCGTCCTTCGGCCCGAGGGTGAGCGTGCCGGCGACCGGCTGGCCGTTGTTCGTCTCGGGGTCCTGCCTCGGCGAGCCCTGGAGACGGCGGAAGGAGCGGCCGGGGAAGAGCCGCGCGAGGTCGAGGGTGCAAGGCCGCGGCGACGGGTTGGCGACGACCGCGCCGCGCTCGAACTCCCGAACGATGGCGTCCGGGTGCGCGTAAGCGGAGACAGACTCGACCCACACCGGCTCCGGGCCCTCGACGACGAACTCGATGTCCACCGTCTCCGACTGGACGGCGGAGAAGTAGAACGTCGAGGTGAATGGCCTGTCGTCAACGAATGTCATGTGGCGGACGGGCTGGGTGATGCCATCGCGGCCCCGCGGGCCGAGGACCCAGACGTCGCCCCAGAAGCTGTGGTCGGTCGTCGCGTTGTCCTTCGGGCCGCAGTCGGAGACGAAGCGCAGGCACACGGTCTTCCCCGCCCACTTCGCCAGCGGCACCGTGTGGTGCATCCATCGAAACGCTTTCTGCGTGTGCTCGAAGATACGCTCGGGAGGCCCAGCCTTGCCATCAACCACTTCGGCTACGAGGACACGGAACCAGACGCCATCGCTGCGCTGGGGGCTCTTCTCCCCCATCCCGGTGTAGAAGTCCAGCCGCCCGCCCTCCGGCACGCGCGCCTGCCGCTCCCAGAAGGTGTGGCCGGCGCCGCCCTTGTAGGGCGGATGGACGAAGTAGGCGTCGCGGCGCTCGCCTCCGACACTCGCGTGCGGCCGCCACTGAACGCCGGCGCCCGTCGCGCGGTCCAGGGCCGTTTCCTCGCTCTTGCGCAGGCGCATCCCTGTCGCCGGCAGCTCGCGACGGATGAACTGGCCGCTGGGGATCGGGATGCCGGCCCAGGCAAGGCGCGCCACCTCCCTCGGATAGCCGCGCATCCGCCTGCCGCGCATCCTTACCGAGACCAGCAGGTCGGGGCCATCGCACGGCACGCCCTCGAGGCGGAAGCGTAGCTCCGTCGCATCGCGCTCGCGGGCCGAGACACGAACGCTGCGCCGGCCGGAGGAGAAGCGGACACCGTCGCCGCACAGTCGCTCCGACAGATCGGTCGAGGCGAGCACGTCAGGCTGCTGCGTCGCGAGTCGCACGGGTGGGCCGAGCGGCTTGCCGAGCCAGCCGGGGCGGCGGGCTGTGCCCATGGCCAGCTCGTCCCAGATGCCGAGCATCTCGCCCTTCTCCGGCGGCGGGGCGAAGCTGTAGCAGATCGCCGAGTCCGTGGAGACCGCGGCGGCGAAGCAGAGGCGATGGATGTTCCACGGCACGTCAGGCCGCTTCGTCTGCCCCGGCTTGTCGCCGCGGGTGACGAACTTGTGGTTGACGTAGCTGAACGCGGGCAGCCGGCCGCGCGCGGCCCAGAAGAGATGGCGGTTGAGCCCGCCCGACCAGTCCTTGACCTCCCAGTCGCTCAGGTGGGGCCAGCCCTCGCTCTCGATGCCGTTGAGCAGGCCGAAGGCCCGCTGGCTGCGGATGCCCGCGCCGTCGGCCTGGAGGATCGTCCCCTCCCCTACCCGCTTGCGGAGCTGGCGGATGAACTCCACGACGCCGACGCCGTAGGTGTTGACGCCGTCGAAGAAGCCGCGGTCGGGCTTCCCGTCGGCATCGCAGTCGAGGCCGCGCTTGCCATCCCTGCCGTGCCCGTGGGCGAGGACGTCGAACTCCAGGCCGTCGAAGGCCGCCAGCTCGCCCCCATGGGCGAAACGGGCCGCCAGCTCGGCGGCGTGGACGTCGGCGCAGGTGCGGCCCTCTTCGTCCTTCGGGCAGCGGGTCGAGTAGTTGTAGTACCACATCAGGTTGCTGCGTTTGCCCCACGGCCCCTCGTGCGCGTGGGCTGCGGCATAGGAGCCTCTGGCGGGGAAGGCGCGGGGGCTGGTGCCGTAGCAGCCGCGGCGCACGCGGATGGTCTTCGTAGCGAGATCGACGGAGACGAGCTGCACCTGCTCAGCCTCGTGCCAGTTGGGGCGGCCCCGCTTGTCCAGGAGGCAGAGGCCGACGTCCTCATTCTTGTCGCGATAGCGGCCGGTCCCTGTCCTGAAGAGACTGGGATTGCTCACACGGATATCGGTCTCGCCTTCCTCGGCAGGCACGTCGGAGAGGATGGTCGCGCCGTTGTAGTAGACCCAGTGCCCGGCGAAGTACCTTCCCATCGTCTCGTAACGAGGGTCGCGAGCGTTGCCGTTGTAGTGGAGCAGGACGAGTTGGTGGGGGTGGGCTTGCTTGAAGCGGGTGAAAAAGTCGATGTTGCGGGCGGAACGGCCGGGGATCTCCTCGTCGAGGCACTTGCCCTCGATGCCCATCAGCCGGCCAAAGCACTGCTCCCATCGCCCGTAGCTCACCTGCGGGCGCGCCGCGAAGCCCTCCGCGGCGCGGAAGAAGAACGCACGCGGGTGGTCGTCCTGAAGAACGCGCAGGCCCGCCAGTCGCTCAGGCACCATCTCCCTGCTGGCACAGCCGCACAGCGCAACAAGGAGAAGGGCGACGGGACCGCTACGGGACACTTGCCTCATCGACACCTCCGACGGCAGGGATGCTACCGCCTCTGAAGGGGCTGGCCGTTCACGGTCACGATCGCGTCGCGAGGTGGACGCACATCGAGCTCGAGCACCTCCGGCGCGATGATGCGCAGGGTGAAGGGGGCGTCGGGGTCGTTCTCCCACTGGACATCGACGTCGCCGAGAGGCGTCGGGACGCGGCCGCGGCACCAGGCGAGGCTGCCGGGGTGCGGCTCGATGATGCAGGGCTGGAAGCCAGGGCCATCAGGGCGGACGCCCAGGACCCATGTGCCCAGGAAGAAGGTGGGCGCCGCCGACCAGCCGTGGCAGTGGCTGCGGGTCAGCCGCCCGCCGCGGCCCGACCACATCTCCCAAAACGTGGTCGCGCCCATGTCGACCATGAAGCCCCAGTCCTCGCGGATCGTGTCGATGAACTCCTGGTCGCGGCCCTCCTGCTGGTAGGCCTCGAGGAGGAAGAACTCGAAGAAGGGACTGCCCGCCCGCACGAAGCCGTCGGGCGGATGGTGGAGGATCGCCCGGCAGCGCTCGGCCCGCTCGCCCGCAGCGACGCCCGACATGCAGGCGACGGTCTGGGTCTGCTGGCTGAAGACCTCGCTGTGGGCGCCCTCACGGAGGCAGTCGGTGTAGGCGCCCTTCGTCTCGCTCCACAGATGGGCATTCACCGCCTCGCGGAGCGATGCGGCCATGCTCCGCCACGCGGCGGCCATCTCGCCTTCGTCGAGCCACTCGGCCATCTCGGCCGCGTCGGTCAGGGCGTGGCTGGCCATGCAGTTGAGGTGGGTGACGACCCCACGGCTCGGCGTGTCCATGGGCGCCCAGTCGAACATGTTCCAGCCTCGGAACTCGAAGAGGCCGTCGGCATTAGTGTGAGCCGCGATGCCCTCGACGTTGCGTCGCACGAAGTCGAGCAGCCGCCTCGCGCCCTCGCGGTCGCCTGTGAAGAGCAGGTACTCGCGGCACGAGCGCATCCACAGGAAGCTCCACGCGGGCAGGATGTTCTGCCAGGCGCTTGGCACGTGGCTCTCGGTGAGCGGCGAGCGCTCGAGGCTCTGCCCCGTCTGTTCGAGGCAGCGGAACCACAGGTGCGGGTCGCCGTTGACGGCCCAATCGACGAGCGCCTCGTTGCGGGCGTCGCCGACCCAGTGGGTCTGCTCGTAGGTCGGGCAGTCGGTATAGGTGTCCTCGGCGCAGCACCGCAGCGAGTGGGCGCCGACGGCCCAGACGCGGTCGAGCTGGGCGTCGCTGCACGCGAAGCTGCCCCGCCGGCTCTGCGGGTAGGTCGCCATGATGGCCTGGACGCCGCGCAGCCGGACCGGCCCCGTGAGGCTCCGCAGGATCACGTAGCTGTACTGGAAGCCGCGGCGCAGGAGCGTCTGGAAGGTCTGGGCGCCGTCGTGACAGATGTAGCGGAAGCTGTTGTTCATCCCCTCGGCGAGGTTGATGCGCCCGTCGGGTTGGATGAACTCGAAGTTGTGGAAGTCCACGATCGTGCCCTCGGGCGCCATCACCTCGAAGCGATGGTGGCCGACGACCTCCTTGCCGAAGTCGAGCAGCAGCCGCACGTCGCTGCCGTCGTCGGGCGGGTGCACGGTCGTCCACTCCGTGCCCGAGACGAGGCCGTCGGCGCCCTCGATGCGGACCTCGCCCTCGACGACGCGGTCGGTGTAGGCCTGGACGAAGACGTCCTGCTCGGGGATGTGCTCGGGCGCGACGGGAAGGACGTAGTAGTGCTTGAGCTCGGCGGCGAGGTCGGCATGCTCCCAGAAGGCGTCGGCCGCTTCTGGGGTGGCGTCGGGGTCGCGCGGCTCAGCGACGACGAGCGACCCGTCCATGTGGTCGTGCACGGCCTGCCGCTCGGTGTAGCTGAGCGGGAAGGGGCCGACGACACTCCACAGGGCGAACGGGTCGTCGCCGGCCGCCGAGAATTCCAGCTCCGGCGGGCCGTCGATGGCGACGACGAACTCGTGGAGATGGCGGATGCCGCGGATGCCGGCCACCAGGCTGTTCCATCCCTCCCGCAGGCGCGCGCCGC
The DNA here is from genome assembly GCA_964506385.1 of uncultured Planctomycetota bacterium. Lineage (GTDB taxonomy): Bacteria > Planctomycetota > PUPC01 > DSUN01 > DSUN01 > CAZDNN01. The sequence continues at coordinate 1,077 of CAZDNN010000267.1, read as the reverse complement.
CGCCCTCGACGAGCTGGCCATTGATCTTGATCGGGCCGGGGTGCTTGTGGGGGATGTGGAAGGCGATCTCGCAGGTCGCGGGCGCCCAGATCTGCGTGGCGAGGTAGGCGTGCGCGGCCACGACGTTCGACGACTGGTCGCCGGGCACGAGGCAGGGCTTGGTGTAGATCGTGAAGCGGTGGGGAATAGAGCGGACGCGCTCGACGCGGACCAGGCGCTGCGGCAGGACGGGCTCGGCGGTCAGGAGCGGGATGCCGCGGGGCTCGTAGCCCTCGTGGTGGCCGTCGTAAGGCGGCCTGGGCGCGACTGCGGCGGGCCAGTCGGCATCCTCGTAGTCGAGGGTCGTCCAGTCGTCGGCCTCGCGGCCGTCGAACTGCTCCTCGAACGCCTCCTGCACGCTGATGCGGGGCGTGTTCGACACGAAGGCAGGGTCGGTCGCGGCCCGCCACGTGGCGTTGGTGAAGACCGTCGCCCTGTCCATCTCGATCTGGGCGAGCAGGCCGGGCGGGCCGGGGAGGTACTGGAAGTTGCCCTCGCCGTAGTGGTTGACCAGGACGGCGATCAAGTTGTCGCCCACCCGGAGATGCGGAGTCAGGTCGTAGCTGTCGTACCGCCAGCTCCACGGCCACGCCCGCACAGGCCCCTGCCCGAGCCACGCGCCGTTCACATACAGCACGTAGCGCGAGTCGGCCGTGATGTGCAGCGTCGCCGGCCCGCCCTTGTAGGGCACGAAGCGGCGGAAGCCGACAAAGGCGTTCCGCTGCGGCGCCTTCTGCGACGTCCAGATCCACTTGCCGCGCCAGAACATGATGCCATTCCTTCGATCAGTGGCGGTTGGCGAGTGGAGGGAGGGAGGAATGGATGGGTGGATGGATGGAACAGGAAGGGACGCCGCCCGCCGCAGTCATCCCTCCGGCTTCTCTGCATCCATTCATCCAGTCATCCAACCGTCCCCCCATCCAACCGGTCTCACTCCCAGGGCTTCAGGATCACCTTGCCCGTCTCGTGCGAGGCGCAGAGCTCGAAGGCGCGCTGGACCTCGCTCATGGGCAGGACGTGGCTGATCTGGAGGTCGAT
>CAZDNN010000266.1:0-8549 GCA_964506385.1 uncultured Planctomycetota bacterium | reverse complement strand
TCGGCCCGAATCCCTCGCACTCGCCTGCGAAGGACTTCTGCCACGGACTGCTAGCGATCAGCGGGTGGATGTGGCGGGTGCCCTCGCACAGGGCCTCAGCCGTGGACTTGCGTCCGCGCAGCAGATCGTCGAGCTCTCTGAGCCAGGCTACCATGCGTCGTCTCCCCGACAGGGGGTGCCCGGGCCGGCGGTCACCCGCCCGGCCGTGGCATCGGGGCAGCGGTTGACGGGGAGGAGGCGCGCCGATGCCTCAGACACCGGCGCGCAATGGCCCTTGCATCCTAGGCTTTGACTCGTGGCCAGTCAAGGTATCGACAGCGCGCTTCAGCCACGGTGGTAGTCGGAGCAGCGACACGCTCCCCAGCGGAGAGGGCGTGAGAGCGTCGGGCATCGGAGGGCCCTCAGCAGAGGGTGCGGGTGAAGGCGAGGTTGCGTCTGGCGGAGTCGATAGGGTCGTCGCCGCGCGGGGTCTCGAGGATGAGCCAGCCGTCGTAGCGGATGTTGGCGATGGCGGCCTTGATGTCGTCGAAGGGCACGCGGCCCTCGCCGAGATGCTGTTGGTCGGTGTCCTTGACGTGGATCATCGAGACGCGGTCGCCGAGCTTGCGGAGCTCGGCGGGGGCGTCGTAGCCGCGGTTGGTAGTGTTCGCGGTGTCGTAGTAGACGCCGACGGCAGGGGAGGCGATGAGGTCGAGCAGCTTGATGAGGGAGTCGGCGTCGAAGGTCGTCTCGAGGCCGAGGGTCACGCCGGCGTCCTCCGCCTGGGCGGCGAGGTCGGCGAAGCCGTCGGCCATCTGCGCCCATTCGGCGTCGCCCCAGGTCTCGAAGTCGCCGGGGAACATGGGCACGAGGATGTCGCGGCTGGCGAGCGGGCCGCAGAGCGCGATGCACTGGCCGAGCATCGCCCGGCCCTCGGCGCGCAGCGCGGGGTCCTCGACCATCGGATGCTGCCGCGCGAAGATGCCAGGCGACAGCGACGAGACCGCCACGCCTGCGGCGTCGGCCGCAGCCTTCATCTGCTCGGCGCCGCCCTCCTGCCAGAGCAGGCTCTCGGCATAGTCGCCGCCGATGCAGACCTCGATGCCGTCGAAGCCCAGCTCGGCCGCGGCCGCGAAGCTCTCCATCGCGGCCAGGCCCAGGCACCCGTCCCGAATCCCGATCCTCATGGCCATCTCCTTGGCAGGGGCGTTGGACGTGCCCCCAGAGTTGACCATGCCGGCCCTGCGAAGTCAAGCGCCGCCGCGCCGCAGGACTCCGGCTCCGCGGATTGGGGTTCCTTTCATCGCTCGTCCTTGACCGTGCCGCTTTCGTCCGCCGATCCGACATGCCGATTCCTCCACATTGCCGGCCGTCTCAGCCGCGGCGCCTGCTTCCGATTCCCCTGTCGCCGGGCAACCGAGCTTGACGGGCGAGGGCGCACGGTTACAATGAAAGGCCCCAGGCGACAGGAGACGACTGCGTGGCGATCGAGGCGCGCCGGGACGGCGCGCCGCTGTCTTGAAGGATGAGGTGGCGGAATGCCCGACGATCAGCGCGGCTCGCGCCTGACCAAACTCCAGGGCCTGAGGGAACACGGGATTGAGCCGTACGGCCGGCGATTCCCCAAGGACCAGACCCTCGCCGAGTGCCGCGCCCTGGGCGAGGCCGTGCCCGAGGGCGACGAGCCCGGCCCGGCCGTGCGCACCGCGGGACGCATCGTGGCGCAGCGGGACTTCGGGAAGGCCGCGTTCCTCAACCTCCAGGACCAGAGCGGCGCCATTCAGGTCTACATTCGCAAGAATGTCGTCGGCCCCGAGGCATTTGCGCTCTACCAGCTCCTCGACGTGGGCGACTTCCTCGGCGTCGAGGGCACCCTCGGCCGCACACGCACGGGCGAGCTGACGATCTTCGTGACCGCGCTGACCCCGCTGTCGAAGGCCCTCCGCCCGCTGCCTGAGAAGTGGCACGGGCTGCGGGACGTGGAGACCCGCTTCCGCCAGCGCTATCTCGACCTCATCGCGAACGAGGCGGCCCGCGCGACCTTCACGGCCCGCTCGCGGATCATCGCGGCGGTCCGCCGCCACCTCGAGGAGCGGGGCTTCCTGGAGGTCGAGACCCCGATGATGCAGGCGCTGGCAGGCGGCGCCGCAGCGCGGCCCTTCGTGACCCACCACAACGCGCTGGGCATGGACCTCTATCTGCGCATCTCGCCCGAGCTGTTCCTCAAGCGCCTGCTCGTGGGCAGCCTGGACCGCGTGTTCGAGATCAACCGCAACTTCCGCAACGAGGGGCTCTCGACCCAGCACAACCCCGAGTTCACCATGCTCGAAGTCTACCAGGCCTACGCCGACTACGAGGTGATGATGGCGCTCGCGGAGTCCATCGTCCGCGCGGCGGCCGACGCGGTGGGCCTGGGCGACTCGGCGCCGTACGGCGAGGAGGGTCGGGCGGTGCGGATCGCGCCGCCGTGGCCGCGGATCACCTACCACGACGCGGTGCGGCAGCATGCGGGCATCGACCCGATGGACATGGCGGCGGTGCGGGCGAAGGCCCGCGAGTTCGACGTGGACGAGGCCCCACTGCCGGACTACGTGGTGCTCAACGAGGTGTTCGAGCGGACGGCGGAGCCGGCGTGCTGGGACGTGACGATCGTCTACGACTACCCGGCCGAGCTGTGCCCGCTGGCGAAGACGAAGCGTGGGGATGCGACGATCGCCGAGCGGTTCGAGATCTTCGGCTTCGGCGTCGAGCTGGGCAATGCGTACAGCGAGCTGAACGACCCCCAGGAGCAGGCCGCGAAGTTCCGCGCGCAGCTCGGCAAGGACGAGACGGGCAACAAGCAGATCGACGAGGACTACGTGACGGCCCTCGAGCACGGGATGCCGCCGGCAGGCGGGCTCGGCATCGGCATCGACCGCCTGGTCATGCTCCTAACGAACTCCGCTTCGATCCGCGACGTCATCCTCTTCCCCATGCTCCGCCCGCAGGCGGAAGAGGAGGGCTGAGTCCCCGGGCCACCGACCTTCTATCGAGCGTCCGCACCGTGAGAAAGCACATCGAGCCGCGCCGCTACCTCCTCCGGTTCGACAGCCGCGCGCTGTCGCATCGATTCGCCGACGTGCTGGTGATCGGGAGCGGGGTGGCGGGCCTGCGTGCGGCGCTGGCGGCGGCCGAGCATGCCGACGTGCTGCTGGTGACGAAGGACGAGCTGCGCGAGAGCAACACGCAGTACGCCCAGGGCGGGATCGCGGTGGTGCTGGCGGAGCCGGACAGCTTCGACGCGCACATCGCCGATACCCTGTCGGTGGGGCAGGGGCTGTGTGAGCCTGCGGTGGTGGCGGCGGTGGTGCAGGAGGGGCCGGCGCGCATCCAGGAACTGATCGCTGGCGGCGCCACCTTCGACTCCGCGCGTGGCGAGCTGACGCTGACCCGGGAGGGGGGCCACTCGGTGCCGCGGATCATCCACGCCCAGGGCGACGCCACAGGCGCGGAGGTCGAGCAGGCGCTGCTGCGCCAGGTCGCCGCGTGCCCCCGCATCCAGAGCCTCGACCACACGTTCGTCGTTGACCTGTTGACGGACGGCGGCGAGTGCCTCGGCGCGCTGCTCTCCAGCCAGGTCCACGGCCTGATGCTCGTGTGGGCGAAGCAGACGGTGCTGGCCAGCGGCGGCATCGGGCAGGTGTACCGCGAGACGACCAACCCCGACGTGGCGACGGGCGACGGCATCGCCATGGCCTACCGCGCGGGGGCGGTCGTGCAGGACATGGAGTTCGTGCAGTTCCACCCGACGACGCTCTACATCGCGGGCGCGTCGCGGTGGCTGATCAGCGAGACGGTGCGGGGCGAGGGCGCGTACCTGCTGAACAAGCGGGGCGAGCGCTTCATGCCCCGCTACCACCCCGACGCCGAGCTGGCGCCGCGCGACGCCGTGTCCCGGGCCATCGTCGCCGAGATGCGCCTCACGGGCGCGACCCACGTGCATCTGGACCTGCGCCACCTCGACGCCGAGCACATCCGCGCGCGGTTCCCCACCATCGGCGCCGTCTGCGCCCGCTTCGAGCTCGACATCGCCGAGGACCTCATCCCGGTCCGCCCCTCCGCGCACTACACGATCGGGGGGGTGCGGATCGATCTCGAGGGCCGGACCTCGCTGGCCCGCCTCATGGCGTGCGGCGAGTGCGCCTGCTCGGGCCTCCACGGGGCCAACCGCCTGGGCAGCAACTCCCTGCTCGAGGGCCTGGTGCTCGGCACCCGCGCCGGCGGCCTCGCCGGGCGCGCGGCGGCCGCCGCCGGCCGTGACCTGCTGCCCCGCCACATCCGCAGCGACCTGCCGCCCGTCGAGAGCGACCAGCTCGACCTCGCCGACGTGCTCAACTCCCTCAAGAGCCTCACCTGGCGCAGCATCGGCATCGAGCGCGACGCCGGCGGCCTCCGTGAGGCCGAGCAGAACATCGATTTCTGGTGCAGCTACGTCATGGCCCGCGAGTTCCACTTCCGCGGCGGCTGGGAGCTCCAGAACATGCTCACCATCGCCAAGCTCATCGCCGTCGCCGCGCTCCAGCGGCAGGAGTCCAGGGGTGTCCACTTCCGCAGCGACTTCCCCAAAACCGACGACGACCAGTGGAAGACCCACATCACGTTCCAGCGCCCCGAGGCGTGAGGAGAGCCACCGCATGTACCGCACCGGACCTATCGAGCAGTATCTGGCCGACGCCGCATCCAACAAGCCCGCCCCCGGCGGCGGGAGCGTGAGCGCGCTGGCCGGCGCCCTGGGCGCCTCGATGGCCTGCATGGCCGCCAACTTCACGGTCGGGAAGAAGAAGTACCGCGACGTCGAGCCCCAGGTCCGAGCCCTCCTCGACCGCCTCGCCCCCGCCATGGGGGAGCTGGCCGAGATGATGGACCAGGACGTCGAGGCCTACTCCACCGTGAGCGCCGCCTACGGCATGGCGAAGGACACCCCCGAGCAGAAACAGGCGCGGACCGCGGCGATCCAGGACGCCCTGAAGGTCGCCCTCGCGACACCGCTCGCCGCGTTCCGCACGTGTGCCGAGCTCATTGGCCTGCTCGACGAGCTGGTCGAGGTGGCGAACCCCAATCTGATCAGTGACGTCGGCGTGGCCGCCATTCTGCTCGAGGCGGCGCTCCGCGGCGCGCGGCTCAACGTCGAGATCAACCTGGCCTGGCTCAAGGATGCGGCCTTCGTCGAGCAGACCAACGCCGAGATCGGGCAGACCGCCGCCCGGGCCAGCGACACCGCCGCCTCCGTCATCGGCCGCGTCTACCAGAAGATGGGCTGGACGCCCGCCTGACGGGGATTGCCGATTTGCGATTGCCGATTGCCGATTGGCGGAGAGGGCCACGCGCGGCCAGCTCCGTGAGGCGCGCCAGAGGCCCGGGCACGCGAGCCATGTGGCATCTGGCATCTCGAGCCCTGAAAGGGCCAGGCGATGGACTGGAATATCGCTAAGCCCCAGCGCCTGTGCTCCGCCTGCGAGCGCGAGCTGGAGGAGCACGAGACCTACGTCGCCGCCCTCTACGAAGAGGGCGAGGAGTTCGTCCGGAAGGACTACTGCCAGGCGTGCTGGCCGGCGGCGGAAGCAGCGGGCGGCCACTTCTCCCGCTGGCGCACCACCGTGGCGCCGAAGGAGCAGAAGCGCCGCCTGTTCGCCGCCGACGAGGTCCTCGTCGATTTCTTCCTCCGCCTCGAGCATGAGGAGGACGAGGAGCGCCGCCATTTCTTCTACCTCCTTGCCCTCATCCTGATGCGCAAGAAGCTCCTGAAGTTCGAGGACGTCGAGCGCGACGACGAGCACGAGTACCTCGTCCTCCGCTACCCGCCTGAGGACCGCGTCGTCCGCGTCCGCGACCCCAAGCTCTCCGAGGAGCAGATCGAGGCGGTCAAGGACCAGCTCTCCCAGATCCTTGACTTTCGCGTCTGAGCGGGGTAAGCTCTCTGGGGTCGGATGAATGGATGACTGGATGGGTGGGTCATTGGGTGACGGACACGCAGTAGGGTCTTGTCTTTCTCACATCCATCCACTCATCCACTCATCCACCCATCCACGCCCTGACACCCTGGCTCTTGCAGCGGAGGCCAGCTCATGAAGATCGAGCAACTCGCCCACCGCATCGCCGGCGAGGCCCTCGCCTTGCTCGAAAAGAAGTACCACTATCGCATCGCCGAAGACCACAAGAAGGACATTCAGAACACCATCGTCCGCAACCTCAATCAGTACATCCAGCAGACCAAGGACGCCGAGGCGGCGGGCGAAGGCTGACGGGGAGGAGGCGGGCCTATGGCGAAGCTCTTCGGCAGACGGTACACCCGCGAGCAGCTCCTGCGCCGCGTCGGCGACGTGTCTCAGCTCGGCGGCACCCGCATGGTCGAGCTCCAGGAGGGCAACCAGCGGGGCGTGCGCGCCGTGGACTTCGCGACGGGCACAGGCTTCCAGTTCACCGTGCTCCTCGACCGCGGGATGGACATCGGCGCGGCGAGCTGGTGCGGGCGGAGCCTCGTCTGGCACGCGATGCCCGGCCCCGTCCACCCCGCCTTCTTCGAGGAGCCGGGCCTCGGCTTCCTCCGCACCTTCCACGGCGGCTTGCTGTGCACCTGTGGTCTCACCTACGCCGGCGCCCCCTGCACCGACGAGGGCGAGGAGCTCGGCCTCCACGGCCGCATCTCCCACATCCCCGCCCGCCACGTCTGCCTCGACGCCGAGTGGCAGGGCGACGACTGCGTCTTCTGGGTCAAGGGCGCCGTCCGCGAGGCGAGCGTCTTCGGCCCCAACCTCGTCCTGACCCGCAAGGTCTCGGCGCGGCTCGGCGAGGACAGGCTGCTCGTCGAGGACCGCATCGTCAACGAGGGCTTCGAGCCGACGCCGCTCATGGTCCTCTACCACGTCAACGCCGGCTTCCCCGTCGTGGACAAAGGGACCGAGCTGATCGCGCCGTCCCTGGATGCCGCGCCCGTCACCGACTACGCCGCGTCCATCGGCGGCCGCTGGGCGGAGTTCACCGGCCCGAAGCCAGGCGTCGAGGAGGCCTGCTACCGCCACACCCTCGCCGCCGACGCCGACGGGAAGGTGGTCGTCGCCCTGGTGAATCGCAAGCTGGACGGCGGCTTCGGCTACACCCTGGAGTTCCGCCGCGACCAGCTCCCGCACTTCACCGAATGGAAGATGATGGGCGAGGGGATGTACGTCGTCGGCACCGAGCCCTGCCTCATGCCCCTCTACCCGCGCTCCGAGCTGCGCGAGCGCGGCGAGCTCCCCGTCCTCCAGCCCGGCGAGGAGCGCCGCATCGACCTCGAGATCGGCGTCCTCCACTCCCCTAAGGCCATCCGCGCCGTCGAGCGCCGCGTCCGGCGGGCGCTGCGGCGGGCTGCGCGGGTGTGATTCCCACTGGGCCGGCGTCCTCCCTCACAGACATCGACTCATCCGAGCTCGACCTGCCGGCCTTCGCGGTGGGCGATGTAGGCCGCTTCCATGAGCTCGGTGAGCTGGATGCCGTCGTCGAGGGTGAAGGGCGAGTCGCCGCCGGTGAGGCAGGCGGTGACCCACTGGCGGATCGGCTCTGGCTTCGCCTGCGGCAGGCTCGCGGGCACGACCCAGCCGGGGACGGAGGACTCGACCTTGTTCGAGCGTAGCTTGACGCCGCCGTCGGGCCCGCCGATGAGCAGGGCGCCCTCGGTGCCGTAGAGCTCGAGACAGCCGGGCGAGTGGGTGGAGACGAAGGCCGTCTCGACCACCGCCACGGCGCCGCTCGCGAACTCGATGACGCACACCGCGTTGTCCTCGACCGCGTGCCCCGTCAGGGTGTTGAACGTCGAGGCGATCCGCTTCGGCGCCCCGCAGATCCAGCGCGCCAGGTACATCGGGTGCGCGCCCAGGTCCATCATCGCCCCGCCACCGCAGGCCACGGGGTCGTAGAAGTGCGGCGGCAGCCAGTCGGCCGACGCCCCGTTGTGCGCGGTCCGCGTCCGCATCAGCGTCAGGTCGCCGATCAGCTTCTCGTCGGCCACCTGCCTGGCGAACTGGTTGGCCGCCGAGCAGCGCGCGGGCATGGAGATGCAGAAGGTCACCCCCGCCTCCCGCACGGCGCCCGCGATCGCCTCGCACTCGGCCACGGTCAGGGCCATCACCTTCTCGGTGAAGATGTGCTTGCCTGCCTCGGCCGCGGCGATCATCACCTCGGGATGCCGATTCGTCGGCGCGTTCACCACCACGCCGTCCACGTCCGCGCGGTCGCAGGCCGCCGCCAGGTCGGCCTCGAACGGCACGCCGAGCTCCTTGGCCCAGGCCTCGCCGCGGGCCGGCTCCTCGTCCCACACCACCGCGATCTCGGCGTCCTCGAAGGACCGGATCTTGTTCGCATAGCCCTTCGCGTGCACGTGCCACCCGCTCAGCATCGCGACCTTGAGCATCGTCCTCTCTCCTCGCAACGGGTCAGGGATTCGACGCGGCGCGCATCCTAGTGGCCGGCCCCCCCGCCGTCAAGCACGGCATTGGGGGCCAGGCGGTTGCGCTGTCAGAGCTCCACGTCGATTCCCGTACGGCTTGGTAGGTTGC
>CAZDNN010000265.1:2024-8550 GCA_964506385.1 uncultured Planctomycetota bacterium | reverse complement strand
AAACGGGTTCTTGTCCCTGTTGGCGTCGCGGGCCGTGGCGTTCAAACGCCACGCTACGGCGGCGGATGAATCCGCCGCGCAAGCCTTCTGAAGCAGGCTGGGTCTGACATCGCAACCGCCTCCGCCGCCATGCTGCTGGTGACTGGGGCCGGCCCCAGACCTCGTGGCCTGCCGCGTCCCTGGTCACGATGCCGAATGGATGTCTGGGTCATCCCGCTTCGCGACCCGCTGCCGGCTTGACGGGCTTGCTCATAGATGTCCAGATCTCCGTGCACCACCCCGGGATGCTCGCTCCGCGAGAAGTGAAAGCGGTGTCGAGCCACCGCACTCCATAGAAGACCCCGTATCGCCGGCAAGCAGGCGTGTCGTGTCCTTTGGAGTGCGGCGGCTCGACGCCGCTCTGGCTCCCAGCGGAGCGGTCGAATCCCAGCCTGCTCCCGCCCCGCGTGGCTGCCTCAGAGATGTGGGCAGGGAGAAAGGGAGAGGGAAAGCATAGCGTGTGCGGGTCGGCGTGCATTGCATCGGAGAGCCGATTCGGATACGATCTCGCACGCTTCGATGGCGCAGAAGGACGGACTCCGCGATGGGCGCAGGCCACGCGCATGACGAGGGCTCGCATCAGCGACACCTGGCGCTGACCGCCCTGGTCGGCCTGGGCCTCGTCGTCTATCTGACGGGGTACCTGCGGGCCGTCTACGGCTTCGATCTGGCGTTGCTGCTGACCCTCGTCGGCGGCTTCCCCATCTTCTCCGAGGCGGTGATCGGGCTGGCGAAGCGGCGGATCTCGGCCGACCTCGCGGTGAGCCTCGCGGCTGTCGCGGCACTGGTCATCGGCCAGTTCGCTGTCGCCGCCGAGGTCATCCTCATCATGCTCATCGGCGAGGCGCTCGAGCACTTCGCCGTCGGCCGGACCCGCACGGCCATCGCCGAGCTGCTGAAGCTGCGGCCCGAGACGGCCCGCGTCCGACGCGGCGGCGCCGAGCAGAGCGTCCCCGTCGAGGAAATCCGCCCCGACGACGTCGTGCTCGTCCGCCCCGGCGACCGCATCCCGGTGGACGGCAAGGTGGTCGCCGGCAGCTCGACGGTGGACCAGAGCCCGATCACGGGCGAGTCGCTGCCCGCCGACAAGCACGCCGGCGACGAGGTGTTCGCCGGGACGATCAACCAGCACGGGGCGCTGGAGCTGGCGGTCGAGCGGCTGGGCGGGGACACGACCCTCGAGCAGATCATCCGCCTGGTCGAGGAGGCCGAGGAGGCGAAGGCGCCGACGGCGCGGCTCGCCGACCGCTACGCCGCGTGGTTCGTGCCCGTAGTCATCGCCGCGGCCGTCGTCACCTGGCTCGTGACGAGGGACGTGGTGCGGTCGGTGGCGGTGCTGGTGGTGGCGTGCCCGTGCGCGCTGGTGCTGGCGACGCCGACGGCGATCGCGGCGGGCATCGGCGCGCTCGTGCGCCGCGGCATCCTGGTCAAGGGGGGCGCCGCGCTCGAGGCCCTCGGGCGGCTGAAGAGCGTCGTCTTCGACAAGACGGGCACGCTGACACGGGCGCAGCTCCGGGTCCGCGAGGTCGTGGCGGCGCCAGGGCACGACGAGGGCGAGGTCGTCTGGCTCGCCGCGTCGGTCGAGCGGCACTCCGAGCACCCAATCGGCCAGCTCGTCGTCCGCCGCGCCGAGGAGCAGGGGGTGGAGCTGGCGGCCGTGGACGCCTTCCTGGCGCACCCCGGCCTCGGCGTCTCCGCGACGCTGGGCGACGAGCCGGTGCGTGTCGGAAATCGGCGGTTCCTGTCGGAACACGGCGTTTCCGTGCACGAGGCGCTGGCGGCTCGGGTCGCGGAGCTGAGCGAGGGCGGCTGCACGGTGTCCCTGGTCGCCCGGGGCGGGGAGGCGGTCGGCGCGGTCGCGGTGGAGGACACGGTGCGCGGGGACGCGCGGGCGACGGTGGACCGCCTGCGCGAGCTGGGCGTCGAGCGGATCGTGATGCTCACGGGCGACACGGAGCCTGCGGCGCGCGCCGTCGCCGAGGCCCTCGGCATCATTGACGCGCGCGCCGGCCTGCTCCCTGCCGACAAGGTCGGCGCCGTCCAGCAGATCCAGCGCGACGATGCGCCAGTGGCGATGGTGGGCGACGGGGTGAACGACGCGCCGTCGCTCGTCACGGCTGAGGTGGGCGTGGCCATGGCCGACATCGGCACCGACGTGGCCGTCGCCTCCGCCGACGTCGTGCTGGTCGGCGACGACCTGATGAAGCTCGCCGACGCGGTGGCCATGGGCCGCCGCACGCTCCGCACCGTGTGGCAGAACATTTTGGGCTTCGCGCTGGTCTTCAACGCCGTCGCCGTCGTCGTCGCCTCGATGGGCTGGATCAGCCCCGTCGCCGCCGCCGTGCTCCACCAGGTCAGCTCGCTCGTCGTGTGCCTGAACTCGCTGCGGCTGCTCATCGACCGGCGCCGCTGGCGCGAGCGCTTCCACCGCGCGAGCCGCGCCGCCTACGCCCGGCGCTGGCGCCTCGCCGCGGGCGCGGTGGCCGCCGCCGTCCTCGCGTGGCTGCTCAGCGGCGTGCACGTGGTCCGTCTCGGCGAGGTCGGCGTGGTGCAGCGGTTTGGCAAGGTGGTCGAGCCGGCCGAGGGGCCTGGCCTCCACGTCCGCCTGCCGTGGCCCTTCGGCCGGCACCGCAGGGTGAACACCGACGAGGTGCGGCGGGTGGAGGTCGGCTTTCGCACGATGCCCGGCGTGTCCGCCGAGCCGCCGGCGTACGAGTGGAACATTCAGCACCGCGGGGGCCGCTACGAGCGCGTGCCCGACGAAGCCACCGTGTGGGCGGGCGACGAGAATCTGGTGGACGTCAACCTCGTTGTCCAGTACCGCGTGGCGGCGCCGCTGGCCGCGCTCTTCACCCTGGGCGAGATGCTCCCCGACGGCGCGAGCAAATGGGACGCCCTGGTGCGCGCCGTCGCCGAGGCGGCGCTCCGCGCGGAGATGGCCGGGCGCCCCATCGGGCACGCCCTCGGCGCCGAGCGCCAGGAACTCGAAGACGCCATTCGCCGCCGGGTGGCCGAGCGGCTCGGGGGCTACGAGGCCGGGCTGGAGGTCCTGAGCCTGTGTCTGGGCGACATCCATCCGCCGCTCGAGGTCGTCCCCGCCTACCGCGAGGTGGCGACGGCCCGCGAGGAGAGCGAGGCCAAGGTCAACGAGGCGCAGGCCTACAGGAACGAGACCGAGGCGCTCGCCCGCGGCCAGGCCGCCGAGCGCACCCTCGCCGCGCGGGCCTTCCTCGCCGACCGCACGGACCGCGCGCGAGGCGAGGCCTCGCGCTTCGAGGACGTGGTGGCCGCCTACGGCGAGTCGCCCGGCGTGACCCGCCTGCGGCTGTACCTGGACACGATCGAGCAGGCCCTCGCGGGCCGCCGCAAGCTGATCCTCGACCGCGCGCCCGACGGCGCGCGGCGTCTCCTCTATCTCGGACGCAAGGGCATCTGGGCACCGCCTCCAGCCCCGCCCGAGCCCGGCCAACCGCCCCTCAGCTTGGGGGAGCCCCAATGAAGGCTCGCACCGCCGCCGCGACCCTCCTCATCCTCGTCCTCGCGCTCGTCGCGTTCCTCGCCTGGCGCAGCGTCGTGTTCGTGGACGAGGCGGAGTACGTCATCGTCACCCAGTTCGGCCGCCACGTCGCCACGCACCGCGAGGCGGGCCTCGTCGGGAAGCTCCCCTGGCAGTCGGCGATCCGCATCGACCGTCGCATCCAAATCTACGATCCTCTTCCGAGCGAGTTCCTCGCCAGCGATAAGAAGACCGTCAACCTCGACGTGTTCGCGTGTTGGGAGGTCACCGACCCCAAGCGGTTCCTCGAGACGGTGGGGGACCCGCCGGGTGCCGAGGCGCGGCTCCACGACATCGTCTGGTCGGCGCTGCGTGCCGAGGTCGGCCGCCGCCAGCTCGAAGCCCTCGTCTCGACCGACGCGGAGAAGCACGAGCTCGACGCGCTGATGGACGGCTTGACGGGGCCTGAGAGCGCCGTGCGCGCCGCCGCGGCCGCATACGGCATCCGCATTGTGGACGTGCGGCTGAAGCGCATCAGCCCGCCGGCCCAGGTGCGCGACAGCGTGTTCAGCCGTATGCGGTCCGAGCGCGCCCGAGTCGCGCGCCAGTTCCGCGCCGAGGGCGAGGAGCTGGCCCTCGCCATCCGCGCCGACGCCGACAAGACCCGCACCGAGACCCTCGCCGCCGCCTACAAGGAGGCCGAGACCCTCCGAGGCCAGGCCGAGGCCGAGGCCGCGCGGGTCTACGCCGCCGCCCACGAGAAGGACCCCGAGCTCTACGAGCTGCTACGCACCCTCGAAGCCTATCGCAAGATCCTCGACGAGAAGACAACCATCCTGCTCAGCTCCGATTCCGACCTCCTGAAGTTCCTGACCGGCGGCGTCTCGCTCGACGACCCGAAGCCGAAGAAGTAGCCCATGCGCGCACACCACCACTCCCACCGCGGCCGGCCCTGGGGCAGTTGGGCGCTGGCCCTCGTGCCCCTCGCCCTCGTCGTGTGGGTCGCCACGGGCTTCTACTCGGTGGGGCACAACGAGCGCGCCGTCGTGCAGCGCTGCGGCAGGGTGCTCCCCGAGGTCCGCAAGTCGGGCCTCCACTTCGGCTTCCCGGCCGGCATCGACCGGGTGACGCGGCTGAAGGTCTTCGAGACGAAGCGGGTGGCGGTGGGCATGGCCCTCGGCGAGCGGGCGCTAGGCCGCAAGCTCGACCCCCAGCAGGCCGAGACCCTCACGGGCGACCGCAACCTCATCGTCGTCTCCGCCGTCGTCCACTACACCATCCGCTACGATCCCGACGACGAGCGTGCGGCGGAGAAGCTCGCGGCCTATCTCTTCGGCGTCGCCGACGTGCCGGCGCTCATCCGCAGCAAGGCCGCCGCGGCGCTAACCGCCGTCATCGCAACGATGCCCGTCGACGACGTGATCACCACAGGCCGCGAGACCATCCGCGCCGCGGTCCGCCAGCGCGTCCAGGCCGACCTCGACCGCCACGGCGTCGGGGTGGACGTCACGGACGTGCTGCTCGAGGAGCTGCCTCCGCCGCAGGAGGTCGCCGACGCCTTCCGCGACGTCACGAGCGCCCGGGCGGACAAGGAGAAGGTCCAGCGCGAAGCCGAGGGCTACCGCAACCGCGTCGTCCCCCAGGCACGCGGCGAGGCCCACCGCATCAAGGCCGAGGCCGAGGCCTACGCCGCCGAGGTCGTCGAGAAGGCTCGCGGCGACGCCAGGCGCTTCGAGCAGATCGCCGCAGAGGTCGCCGGCCACCGCCGCCTGGCCAGCAGACGGCTCATCCTCGAGGCCCTCGAGGAGATCCTCCCGCGCCTCAACAAAGTCATCCTCGACGACAAGGCCCGCAAGGGCCTCGACCTCGGCATCTTCGAGACGAACGAATAGCCGCGCCGCCGCGGGCCGGCGGCGGGGGGGGCGGTTACAGGTTGCAGGTTCCGGGTTCCGGGTTTCGGTATACGGAGGAAAACCCCACCTTCACCGACCCGGAACCCGGCACCCGGCACCCGGAACCCGGCACCCGGAACCACACCCCCTCGCCGCCGGCCCCGGGACCGCCAGTAGGACGTTCGAGCTCGTGAAGCCCTGGCTCTGGAAAGTGCTGGTCGCGGTCGGCCTCGTCGCCCTGGCCGTTGCCCTGC
Organism: uncultured Planctomycetota bacterium; assembly: GCA_964506385.1. Lineage (GTDB taxonomy): Bacteria > Planctomycetota > PUPC01 > DSUN01 > DSUN01 > CAZDNN01. The sequence goes on along the minus strand of CAZDNN010000265.1, from coordinate 2,869 downwards.
GGGGCCGCCAGCCGGCGGAGCCTGCCGGTGCGGCGAAGCCGCCGAGCCTCTTCCGCCGCGGGCCAGCGACGCCCGAGGCCGCGGTCACCGCCTTCTTCGACGCCGCCAGCCGCGGCGACGCCAGGGCGTACCTCGCCCTCACCACGGGCGGCGTCAAGGCCCGCCTGGAGGGCAGCCGCTCCGAGCTCGGCCCCGACGGCTTCAAGGCCGAGATCCAGCGCTCGGCCAAGGGCGTCAAGGGCCTCGCCGTCTCCCGCGCCCCCGAGCAGCCGCCCGAGGGCGTCGCCCTCGACGTCGAGCTGGTCTTCAGCGACCGCAACGAGCGCCAGCGCTTCACCCTCCTCCCCAGCCGCGGCGGCTGGCTCATCGCCGACGTCACCCCCGCCCAGGCCACCAGGCCCGCCATCCCCTACGGCACGCCCGTCTTCGAGGAGTAGCGCGAGCCGCGCCTCCTCCGCATTCGGCGTTGGGCATCCCCGCAGCCGGCTGCCTCCTGCACCCTCGGCGCACGCGCCGGCCGGTGTAGGGGCACGCCGATGTGTGTGCCCTCTGCCAGGCCCCCTCTCAGGGCAGACACATGGGTCTGCCCCTACGCTTCCGCATCGGGCGGTCTGGTCCTGCCCGTCGCTGGCGGTGTGCCAGTCCCCCTCGCCCGCCCGCCTTCGGCGTGGGACCTCTCCCTGAGAGGGAGAGGCGGCCGAGCCACCGACCCCGGTCGTCTGTTGGCGGGTGTCGCAACATCGCGGCGGGGCCGCCGCGCCTCACTCGGAGGGTCAGGGTCCCCTTCCTGCCCTCCGTAGGAGAGCCGAGCTGCGGTGGGCCGACAGCCCTTTGCCGGAGCGTGC
>CAZDNN010000265.1:0-1924 GCA_964506385.1 uncultured Planctomycetota bacterium | reverse complement strand
CGGAGCGTGCCCCGGCTCGCCCGTCATGCCAGCCGCGCCTTGAGCGCGTCGAGCAGGCCGTCGGGCGGGTCGAAGGGCAGCTCGACGGGCGCGCTGGTCAGGGCGCTCGTGTAGATGCCCAGGATGGCGTTGAACTCGGCGAGCGAGCGCTCGAGGCGCGTCGGGTGCGGCGTGCCTTCGAGCCAGTCGAAGCAGGCCTCGGTCAGGCGCGCCTGCGCCAGGGTGTCCTCGACGCCGTAGTCGTGGGTGCCGCTCTCGTAGCCGCCGTCGGACGTCTGGCGTTCCCAGCTTGCCATGGTCCACTGGACGAAGCCTCGGGTGCCGTAGACGCTGATGCGCTTGTGGTGGTAGCGGCTCTCGGCCGCGGTGGCGAGCGGCGCGCACAGGCCGCACATGAGCGAGCAGCGCACGCCGTTGGCGAAGGCGATGAGCGCCGCCGCCATCGAGGGCGCCGGCTGCCGGGAATCCAGGTCGCCGGCGCCGGAGACCTGGCCGAAGACGCTCGCGAAGGCCGCGAAGCCGTTGTAGCTGTCGGCGAGCTCGAGGACGTGGACGCCCTGGTCGAGGGGGGTCGAGCGGGCGCTGACGTCGATGTGGCGGACCTCGCCGATGCGGCCCTCGGCCACGTCGCGCTTGAGCTCGAGGTTGCGGGCGTGGAAGTGGAGCTGGGTGTTGACGGCGAACTTCGTGGGGCCCTGCTCGCCGAGCGCCTGGATCTGCCGCCAGTCCTCGCCCTGGAGGGCGACGGGCTTCTCGATGATGGCGACGGGCACCTTGTGCTCGACGGGGATCGTCATGGTCGCCATGCGCAGGGTGGGGACGTTGACGACGTGGAGGAGATCGGGCTGCTCCTTCTCGAGCATCTCGTGGGCGTCGGTGTAGCGGGTGGCGACGCCGAACTCCTCGCCGAAGTCGTTGAGCCGCTTCTCATCGAGGTCGCAGATGGCGGCGATCTGCCCCCGCGTCACGTGCTTGTAGGCGCGTGCATGCCCCCGCGCCCGCGGCCCGCATCCCAGAAACGCACACTTGTACATGGCTGACTCCTCTACGGTGTGGACGGTCGCTCGGGAAGCACCTTGACGCGGATGTTGCGGAACTCGAGGCGGTCGCCGTGGCCGAGGAGGGCGATGCGGCCCTTCTTGCGCAGCAGGCCGGGATGGCCCTTCGTGCCCTTGCCGTCCATCGTCTCGCCGCTGTCGAGGATGGGCTGGATATCGGCATCGACGATGACCGTGCCGTTGAGGATGCACTTGAGCTTCGTGCCGTTGGCCGCGATCTCCTCGCGGTTCCACTCGCCGACGGGCTTGAGATGGCCGCGCCTGGCGGGCACGCAGCCGTAGATCGAGCCGTGGTACTGATAGGGCTGGAGCTTGGCGTACTTGGGGTGCGTGTTGTCGAGGATCTGGAACTCGATGCCGGTGTATGCGATGGTGCCTTCGAGCGGCGCGCGGATGCCCAGGCCGTTGTTGCCGCCGGGGGTGAGCCTGAACTCGAATCGCAGGACGAAGTTGGCGTATTCCTTCTCGGTGAAGAGGTAGTTGCCCGCGATCCCCGCCTTGCAGACGAGCACGCCGTCCTCGACAGCGTAGCCGCCCTTATGGCGCTCGACCCAGCCGGTGATATCCTCGCCGTTGAAGAGTGGGACGAAGCCCTCCTTGTCGGGCTCCGCGGCCCCCGCCCAGCACGCCGCAAGGACGCTCGCCGCCATCACGATGCACAGCCGTCGCATGGCAAGGCTCCTGGTTGTGCCCATCTGGGCAGAATTGCCACGGCAGCGTAGCGCAGAGGCCCGCGTCGCGCAAGGCGCGGAGCGCGTGGGAGCATGACTCCCGGAAGCGGCAATCCCTCTTCATCGTCCTCGTCGTCGTCCTCGTCGATTCGGCTTCCGGTCACCTCCGGCGTCAATGCGAAGCGCCCTTGCGGC